>NZ_JBSXOK010000079.1:0-15272 GCF_056859415.1 Zunongwangia sp. L-65 | reverse complement strand
AAAAAGACATTTGGCTTCTTACAAATAGAATCGATTTTTTAGTGGTTCACTTTACTCCGGCTAAAGTGGTTCACTTTGATCCGGCCAGGGTGGCTCACTTTAACCCGGCCAGGGTGGTATACTATGACCGTTTTTTGCACTAAACTTGAAAAACGAAGTATTAACGGTAATGAACCAAAATGGTATCAGTACGGAAGAAGCCAAAGTTTAACCAAATTTCATAATACTGAGAAAATAGTATTTCCAGTATTGTCTCAAAAACCGAGCTACATAATTGATGACTCGAACTTCCAGTTTACTGGTGGTGGCAATGGTCCTTATTATTCCATAACTTCAAATTCAGATTATTCTATTTACTATTTGGCAGGTATTTTATCTCACCCTGTCTTGGAAGGAATGGTTAAATCCAGAGCAAGTGAGTTTAGAGGAGAATACTATTCTCACGGTAAACAATTTATAGAAAATCTTCCTATTAAAACAATTGACTTTGCTGATGCCGGAGAAAAAACAGCACACGATAAAATCGTTAGTACCGTAAAATCTATTATTAGAACTAAGCAGTGTTTGAAGTCAGAAAGTACTTACACTAAAAAAAGAATAATTCCAAGAAAAATTAACCGATTATATAACAATTTATTCAATCAGGTTGATGCCTTATATGGCTTCTCTCAGGAGGATAAAGATTGTATAACAGGCGACAATCTTTTTGTTGCACCAATAGAATCATAAATGGCAGAGAAAGAACAAAATATTGACTTTGATAAACTAAGAGGTGGTTACTATACACCTTCTCCAATTGCCAAGTTCATTTGTTCTTGGGCAATACAAAACGATAATGATTTAGTTTTGGAGCCAAGTTGTGGAGATGGTAATTTTATTGAAGCCGCTATAACAAGATTCAATGAACTTGGACTAAATGGAGCTGATTTGAATGGTAGAATTAAAGGAATAGAACTTATCCCAGAGGAGGCTAAAAAAGCGATAAGGAGAGCTTCCAATTTCGGATTGAATGGTGACACTATCGTTAACAATGACTTTTTTAGTTTTATATCTAAACAAGAGGGAATTACTTATAATTCTATTATTGGTAATCCACCATTTATAAGGTATCAAAATTTTCCGCCTAAGCATAGAGATGTTGCTATTCAGATGATGGAAGACTTAGGGCTAAAGCCGAACAAATTGACCAATATTTGGGTTCCCTTTTTAGTAATTTGTTCTTCACTACTTGCGGAAGATGGTCGTTTAGGTATGGTGATTCCCGCAGAATTATTTCAAGTTAAATATGCTGAACAGACAAGAGTATTTCTTTCTAACTTTTTTGAAAGGATTACCATAATAACATTTAGAAAGCTAGTATTTGATGGCATACAACAAGAAGTAGTTTTATTACTTTGTGAAAAATCCGTTCCAAATGCCCACGGAATAAGAGTATTACAGTTAAATGATTTAGAAGAGTTAAATAACATTGACTTTGACGAGGTTGCAGAAACTGAGGTTGTAGAAATACGAGATTCAGAGAAGTGGACAAAATATTTTTTAAATCCAAGAGAAATAAATTTACTTCGAGAAATAAAAGATAGTAATCGTGTTCCGTTGGCTAATGATATTTTAGATGCTGATGTGGGTATAGTAACGGGGCGTAATGAATTCTTTATGTTAAGGCGATCTCAGGTAAATGAATGGAAATTACAAGATGTTACAACGAAAGTAGTAAGCAAGTCAAATCAATTAGCTGGTATTATTTTTAATGATGTAGATTTTAACGAAAATGCTCAAAGGGATGTTCCAAATCAACTCTTTTTGCCTGAAAATATAGAATTTGATAATCTGGATAGGAATAGCAAGAATTATATAGAATATGGTGAAGAAAAAGAGTTTCACACTGGATATAAATGTAGGATTAGAAAGAGATGGTATATTACCCCTTCTTTATGGATCCCTCAAGGGTTTGCTCTAAGACAGGTTAATCGTTACCCTAAATTAGTACTAAATGAAGTCGAAGCATCTTCCACTGATACTATACATAGAGTAAGATTCATTTCAGAGAAATATAGCCCACAGAGCATTGTAGTTTGTTTTTTGAACTCGCTTACTTTTGCTTTTTCAGAGGTTACTGGTAGAAGTTACGGAGGAGGTGTAATGACTTTTGAACCTACAGAGATTGAAGAACTTTTAATCCCGGTGGTGGAAAATCACGGAATAGATTTAAACCAAATTGATGAGTTAATTCGTGAAGATAGAATTGAAGAGGTATTGGACATTGTGGATAGAGCAGTTCTTATAAATCATTATGGATTCACTTTAGAAAAGACTTTAGAGCTTAGAAATATTTGGAAAAAAATGTCCGATAGAAGAATAAATAGAGGAAAATCGGCTAAATCAAAAAAGCGACTTGTAGAAGTGTGATTTCTAAGAGGATCCAAATTTAAATTTAAGTATTTAGAAAGTATTTTGTTTCATAAATTAAAAAGTTTTAAACCACGTTTGGATATTTAAGAAATAAATCATTTCCTATAATTTCCCAAACTCTTGATCTAAAATCTCTCAAAGCGGTTTTTCTATTTAAAGATCGGTTTATTGTAGTACTTAAATAAAGTTTCTAAAAGCATTTTAAGTTAGACGGTAATCAGTATTGGGGATTTTCGGTTAGTTTTATGGTAAACATATTTTATGTGATTTTTATATGCAATCTAGAAAAACGAAATGAACGGTCAAATTATAAAGTCATATATTGGGGAATATAAAGAGAAGTTTGACCAAATTCACTCTCAAGAGATTTACAAATGGAAGGCTATTAAACATTTCCAAAATAATTGGGATACTGATAGTCCAGAATTTTTTGTAATGCTTTCAAATTCATTAGCCGAGGTTAAAAATTTAATGGATTGAGTTAGCTAATTTCCCAAGAGAATGTTGTTAAACAACACCGAAACAAACCCTGAAGAAATTCGATTATTGTTTATTAATTTATTTGATGAAGAGAAAGATCTAATTGAAAGAATTAAGACATTTCAGGAGGAAATGAAAAAGAATTACTAGAATTAATTTTCCTGAGAAACATAGTTATCAAGATCCAAGGGCAATAATTGTTTACTTGACGTTACGCTACCCTGAAAGATATTTCTTCTACAAATACCGGATGTTCAAAGATTTTGCTCAAAAAGTAGAACTTACATATAGTCCAATTGCAGGACGGTTTGAAAATTTAGGCCAATTTAACAACGCTTGTGAATTGATTAGATATCGAATAGAAAAAGATCAAGAACTCATAAATCTTCATCAAAATCGTCTAGATGAAGATTGTTATCGAGACAGGAATCTAAATGTTCTTACTCAAGATTTTATTTATGCAATTGTCAAACATCTCAACCAGCCAGTATTAGAACTTAGTAAAGATTTAAGTGAAACCCTTGTGGAAGAAGTTCATTGCTCAAATTTAAAAACTAAACCTAATACAATTGACTTTACTCCTTCAGTTATTAACCACTTACAAAATGATATTAGAAACAAACATATTGGAGATTTAGGAGAAAGATGGGTGATGAAGAAGGAAATTGAGTTCCTAATAAAAAATGGAAAATCAAAATTAGCAAGAAAGGTTAAACACATTGCAAAAGATCAAGGAGATGGTGCAGGATTCGATATTCTTTCATTCGACCTAAATGGTCACAAAAAATTTATCGAAGTTAAGACAACCAAGGGAAGTTTGAATTCAGCTATTTACATAACGAGAAATGAACTTGAAAGAAGCAAAATTGAGAAGGATAAATTTTTCTTATATCGAGTTTATGAATACAGTGAGAACTACGAAACTGCTAATCTTTTGAAAATTCAAGGAGATCTAACTTCAATTTGTGAAATTCCGGTGAATTATAAAGTGACATTAGAAAAATAAAAAGGCTGAATATTATTAAATCTATAAGCAATTGGTCTCAAGGGACGCTACCGTTCATAGCTGAACCGTTAGCAGTAATTCCCCACACAAGAAAAAAATGAAAAAAATAATGGGAATGGAGAAATTAAAAAAAATAACTAATTGATAGTCAGTAATTAAATTTGATGTTGGTCAGAATTGTAAAGGACGAAAATTTAACTAAATAATCATTATGAGTGAGAAAAAGTTATCGGAATTCACTAATCAGGGATTACTAAAAGAAGCAAAAAGCAATAAACCAAGCCCTATAATTAATGCTACTTTTATAGGTATCCTTATAGGAATAATCATTTATTCTATCGTTCAGAACACTTGGGGATTAGTAACACTTGTTCCACTATTTTTAATTTATCAACTTTTGAAGAAGTCAAAGAAGAATGATGAATTAGAAAAATTAATGAAAGAACGAAATTTGAATTTGTGATCAATTTTGAACAAAAGATTATCATCACAGCATTTAATTACAGCAATAAAATGTGTACTAATCTTTTCTGTTTCAATGAGCCCTTAAAAAAATCATTCACTTGATAATTTTCTCCAGGTCTCGATAAACCTGCTGCTGATGGAACAGTAAATCTTCTTGGGTAATGTTCGCCTTAGAAATGGGAATTTCCCTTTGAATATCTTGAAGTTTAAACCGTACCTTTTTATCCTTCCCGTCGGCGAATGCTACAAATTCCCCTTGTTGCAGCCGAAAAAAAGCATCAGCCCTTCGTTTGGAGATTTCTTTTTCCCCTTTGGTAATTCGGCTTTCGTAACTAAAACCACTACTTTTACTGACGCTTTTTGTCGGGGTTTTGATGATCTCAAAAAAGCGTTCATAATATTTAGCCGTATCGGGATCATTCACCTTTCCAAAAAACTGGTAGGACAGATTGCTCAAAATCGCCTTGCTCGCTTTATCCCCATATAGCAGATCGTTCTGAACCTTGTCCTGCATCACGTAAACGGTACTGATATCATAACTCCGAAGCGTAGCTGGGATCCGGTGCATATTGGGAAGTTTAAGGGTCGGCGCTTCTTCCAGGAGTAAAAAAGAAGCTTTACGCGCCCGGATACTCATCTGTTTGATAATGGTATGCATTATCATTGCAATCACGGGAGAATAAGCCCCATCGTATTTTGGATGGTTGACCAAAGCGATTACAGCCGGATGTTCCGGGTGGTTGATATCCAGTGGCACTTCATCTTTGGAGAGGACATAGAACAGTTTTTGTGAGCTGATCTTTTTAAAGGCATTGGCCAGGGTACTTTTCACCCCGGCGGTCTGTTTTTCCGATTCGATCCCATTGATAAAGGCACTGGCCATACTGCGCGCCGTAAGATCTGATTGTAAAAAGGCGACCAGTTTTTTAGTACTGACCACTTGAAACAGGGCAATAATGTGGGGCAGGGTGCAGCAATCAGGATAAGCGGTTCTCATCTTCCAGATCATCCCGCTCAATAATCCTTCCACGGCATCGGAGAAAAACTTGTTGCTGCCGGTATTTGCCGATAGGTTTTGTTCCAACAGGTTTTCCATCAATACCCGGGATACTTCATTCACACTTTCCTCATTGGGCAGGTATTTTGGGGCAATGGGATTGACCCGGTAATGGATACGGTCAAAAGCGATGGTATAGAATTTTAGGTTTTTATTTTTGAATAGGGGATAGGCCATTTCCGTCAGTTCAAAATCCTTATAATCGTGGATCACCCCACAAAAAGCATATTCACTAAAATGCTGCAAGAAGTTATAGATCACACTTTCGGTTTTTCCACTTCCTGCCGATCCGATGATTGAGGCACCCCGGCGGATATTATCCGCTTTAAAATTTCCGTTACTCAACTGAAAACGCACCTGGTATTTTTTATCCTTTGGTGCTTTGCGTTCCGCGAAAAACAGTCCGTATACCACCGTACCCAGGAACAAAGCCGGGACGATGATATAGAGGGTAATATGTTCCCATTGCCAGTTCATATCCCAATCGATCCTGATTCAATAGCCTTGCCCACTCCTTTTTTCAATTGATTTAGGGCTTTTACCGCCAGCTGAAATTTATTTGTAGGGATATTTAATACCGCCGTATTCACTCCTGATTGCTGTAATAATTTAAACGCCATTGCCTTTTCATTGGCCGGGAGCTTGGTGATCGTAGAAAAATACAATTTCGGATCTTTAAGAAACGTTTTTCGGGCGGTATAGCTTTCCACATAATTTCGTTTATAACGAAATAATTGATCGAAGGTTTTCTCTGAATTTTTGATAAAAGCATTGCGGTCAAAACCTCTTTTAACCATCTTGCCGTGCATTTGCACTTCCGAGGCTTTATGTTTGCTCCCCGGGGAAAGACTATACCGGTTGGAGACATCCTTTCGGCTCACGATGATATGGATATGGCTTTGCGGTCCCGGTTTGGCCATTCCCCGCACGATCCGTTTTCCGTTCAATTGATGGGGTGCTGCTGCTTCCAGCCGTTGGATTTCCTTTTGAAGTGTTTTAATATTCCCAACGCGCTCCCCCCGGTTGATACTTCGGATATCATTTTTCAACGTCAAAATCTTCGTTGCATAAGGCTGATTTTCGCGCACCTGTTTATCAGTCCCTTTAAAGGTGCGCTGGCGTTCTACCTTGGCGTAATATTTAATATCCGTAATGGCCACCGGGCGACCATCAATTTCCCGGTGAAAAGCCCTGGCGTATTCCTTCATCGCTTCCCGGGTATAGCGTTTTAGAGCTTCTGGGGAATCCTGAATGCTTTTAAGTTCCCGGCCGCTTGGATTTAAGGTAATCGAATAGAACTTGGGCTCTTTGTTCTTAAGTTTGGCCGTATTGCCATCGATTTCCCGGATGACTTCTTCGGCAGTTATTTCATCGTGCTGCTGATCGAAAAAATGTTCCAGTTCGGGAAGCGGTTTGCCTTCATTTTCCTTTTCCAGGTAATCCACAAAATCGGCAGCACTTTGCGCATAATTACCCTGCACTTTCTGAGCGGTGATGGTGATGTACATTTTCGAGTTCTTTTTGAAGTTCTTCTAATTCTTCTGTATTCATATTCAGCTTGTAATATCCCTTCCCAAAAGTTCCTTTCACATAGGTTAAATGTTCCAGTAGGTTTTTCGTGTTATTTCGGTAGGTGCTCAGTTCTTGCTGCATCTGGTCATAGCGTTTTTTGTAATGTTCCAGTTCGGTATCCCTCGAAAAAGGTTCCGGCGTTCCAAAATCAAACTGTTCCGCTTCTTTTTCTTCCTCGTCTACCTTGTTTATTTCCTGAAATAAGGTGTCCAGCATCGCCTTAGTGGGCAGGGTCTGTTGCTTTTCAATATTCCGCACAATAGCTATTAAAGCATTGATCCTTTTTTTGGTCGCATCCGTTTTTACGCCAAGGTTATCATTAGGCGAAATACCGTTATGCTCGAAGAAGTTCAACATTGCCTCGAGGGTTTCCGAATGCGACTTGGAAATGTCCTTGGAAAATGCCCTAAAACGCTCGGCAATATCTTTTTTGATATTGATCCCTGAAAAGCCGTATGTTGAAAATTTCTTCATTTTTGCTGCAAAAAAGTGCCTGTTTACAATGGGTTCCAGACGTTTTGCTGCAAAGTCCTGAAAATCAGTATAAATAAAATATATTTAAACAACTGATTATTAGTTGTTTGCATAGAAATTGGCAACCGAGACACCGCTATGCGTGTCACCCTCTTGCTCTTCCAATTTCCGTCCCGCAGGGACCCAAATTTCCAGACATTCCCACCAATCCCGATAGCTATCGGGAGAATGCCTTTATTAGTTTATGGATTGGTCATTTAAGGAAAGTCAAATCAAAAAAAGTAATGACCAAAGTGTTATTAATCAATAATCTAAAGATACGATTTAAAAGAAATAGGCAAAAGAAAAAGCCCTCATTTAATAAGGGCTTGTTTGGTGTTTTTTAGTGTTTACATATTGAATACAAAATCATAATTGTATAGATTTCGTATGGCTTCCTCTTCCAACAAGGTATCGTAATTGATGTAGTGTTGTTGGGCATAGTTCTTTAATTGGTTTCCGAAACGATTTTCAACTTCTTTTTTAGACATCAAAAGCAAACGTTCCTGTGTTTCCTTATCTAGGTTGGTATAATTCAAATAGACCATCATCGAAATTTTAAATTATAACAATCCATTATCGGCGAAACTATAATAGTCCCCATTAGGAACGATAATGATATGATCCAAGACTTTAACATCAAAAAGCTGTGCCGCCTCTTTAATTTTACTGGTCAATCGCTTGTCCGCTTCACTAGGTTCAAGTTTATAGCTTGGATGGTTATGGGCAAGCAGGATTCCTACGGATAAGGTTTTTAATACAATCGCAAAAAGGATGCGAATATCAACTAAAGTACCTGTAATACCTCCAACGGATAAGGGGTAAACCCCTTTTACTTTATTGGAATTATTCAATAACAGGATTTTAAAGCTTTCCTGTAAACCTATGGTACCCTTATCCCAATTATTATAAAGTAGTTTCGCTGCGTGCCTAGAACTTTTAATCGGGTCAGATTTTAGTGTTGCCACTTTCTCCCGGTAACTTATCTTTATTTCATTAACTTTGTCTTTCATTGTTAGCTTATTTAATGGGTTAATAATTAAAAGAGGGTGCGACTTTCGACGGTTTACACCCTCTTTGTTTTTAAAAATTAAGCGTTACCACCTAATAGTAGGATTTCAGAAGCTAGCACTTCGGTAACATATCGTTTTACCCCTTCCTTATCCTCATAGGAGCGAGAAGTTAATTTTCCTTCTACGGCAATTTCTTTGCCTTTGCTTACATAATTTTCAATGATTTCAGCAGTCTTGCCCCAAGCCACCACGGTATGCCAGGAAGTCGCCTGTACTTTTTCGCCTTTATTGTTTTTGTAGTTCTCATTGGTCGCCAATGATAAACGGGCTACTTTTTTGCCATTGTCAAGGTTGGTGGTGCTAGGTTCTTGACCTACGTTTCCGATTAACTGTACTTTGTTTCTTAGATTACTCATAATTAAAAGTTTTAGAGGTCTGCCTTTAAAGACAGACGGTTACACATTGATTAAAAAAATTGATTTACTTATTATATCCGGTAGCGTTTTTCCTTTTTTGATTTTTTTAGTTTCCCTTCCGGATCGATATGTTATTGATGATTTCATATTAAACTGTTTTGATTTACTTCCCATAGAGCCGTATAGCTGTTATCTTTTTTTGATGCTTACACGATTTCAATATTTTGGATTGATAAGGACTTATAAAAGCGAGTAGGGGAGCGGCTTATGCAGTGCGGTTCAACTCCAAAATGTTGGTGTTTTGCGACCAAAAAAAGAATAACTGTACGGCGTGGTAGGGAATCAAAAACCTAAAATGAAGAATCGGTAAGCTTCAGGAAGGGAAACTAAATGCAAGAATGGAAATCCAAAGAATGGGTTTTGATGAAAAGTAGGCACTGAATTAGCAGAAGTTTTCTATGGATATACTGAAGTACTAAAATATTCTCTTTTGTCCATTACATCGTGTTCAATATTTCTATTTAATTAATCATCTATAGTGATATATGCTGTATCAAATTTTATGATTTTTTATAATCATAGAGAGATAATATTTTTCTAGTTTTGGAAAATATCCTTTTATTAGGAATTATTCCTATATTTAAATTATGAGCAATTCTATTATTCATTTAGACCTTGACACCTTTTTTGTATCTGTAGAACGACTACTGGATACTAGGTTAGCTAATAGACCATTATTAGTAGGAGGATTGGGTGATAGAGGTGTAGTAGCAGCTTGTAGTTACGAAACCCGTAAGTTTGGTGTCCATAGTGGAATGTCAATGAAAGTGGCCCGTAAACTTTGCCCGGAAGCTATTGTCATTAAAGGAAATGCATCTACCTACACTAAATATTCAGATTTGGTTACGGAAATTATAAAATCTGAGGTTCCTGTATTTGAAAAAGCGAGTGTGGATGAATTTTATGCAGATCTTAGTGGTATGGATCGCTTTTTTGGGATTTCCAAATTTGCAGGTGAACTTCGTAGCAAGATTATGGAGGAGAGTGGCTTACCAATTTCCTTTGGACTATCGCAAAACAAAATAGTTTCAAAGATAGCTACCGGGGAGGCCAAGCCCAACAATCAAAAAATTATAAGTATAGGGACAGAACGTTCTTTTTTGGCGCCCTTGTCGGTCAGAAAGATCCCTATGGTTGGCAAAAAATCCTATCAAAAATTATTGCACCTCGGTATTCGGTATATTCATACCGTACAGGAAATGCCTATAGAAATGTTGGAGTCTGTATTGGGAAAGAATGGTAAGCAATTATGGCGTAGGGCACACGGAATAGATCATCAGCCTATTATTCCTTTTCACGAGCGAAAATCCATTTCTATGGAGCGTACTTTTAATAAGGACACTATTGATGTGACCCGGATTCGTGCGACAATACAAGCGATGGTGGAAAGTTTGGCTTATCAACTTCGTACGGCTAATAAGCTCTCCTCTGTCATCACTATTAAGATCCGCTATTCAGATTATCAGACCTATTCCAAACAATCAAAAATTCCCTATACCAGTGCTGACCACGTTTTAACCCCAAAAGCTTTAGACCTGTTTCAGCAGTTATATAGCCGTAGGCTATTAATTCGCCTAATCGGCGTGCGTTTTTCCGGTATTGTAGGGGGAAACTATCAGATCAATCTTTTTGACGATTCTGAAAAGATGCTTAGCCTTTACCAATCCCTGGATAACATTAAAAATCGTTTTGGCGAAAGAAGTGTTCTTCGAGCTTCCACTATGGGCACACGAACTATTGGCGGAATGCAAAACCCATTCAATGGTGAACCTCCTATAGTTTTGGCTCATAGAAAACAATAATTATGTATTTAAATTGCCATACCTGGTTTTCACTACGCTATGGAACTTTTTCCGAAGAAGCGCTTTGTCGTTTAGCGAAGCAGCTTGGCGTTACAAGCCTGGCCATTACCGATATAAACAACACTTCAGCCTGCCTTAATTTTTTGAAAATAGCACCGGCATATGGAATCAGACCTTTGTTGGGAATTGATTTTAGGAATGACCATCAAACGCTATATGTTGGGATCGCAAAAAATAACGAAGGCTACCGGGAACTTAATGAATATCTCTCGTACCATTTAGAGCATAAAAAAGATTTTCCGTCAAGGGCTCCTTATTTAAAAGGCTGTTATTTTATTTATCCCTTGAAACAGGCACTACTACTATTTGAAAATAGCTTGCTACAAAACTATGAGAAAATAGGTGTGGGGGTCATCACCTTTAACCGATTCAGATTTTCAAAGTTCAATGCTCCACTGTACCGGGAACAACTGGTTTTTTTTCAAGCTGTAAGTTTCCGGGATAAAAAAGATTGGAATGCGCACCGATTGTTGCGTGCTATAGATCATAATACTCTTTTAAGTAAACTTGAATCCTGCCAACAAGGGGATGAGAACGACCGAATGTTGCCTATGGAAAAGGTTAGAGAGCTTTTTGAGGATTTTGTCTATATCCTGGATAATACAAAGAACCTTATTGAAGCTTGTGAAGTCTCCTTTTCTTTTGGAAAAGGCCTTAATCAAAATTTAAGAACGTATGGCAAAAGCCAAGCCGGTGATGAAAAGTTACTTCGAAGGTTATGCAAACAGCGGTTGCCAAAGCGCTATCCGGGGAAATCAAAGCAAGTGGAGGATCGCTTGGAAAAGGAGCTAAACGCCATTATTAAGCTTGGTTTTGTATCTTATTTTTTAATCAATCTTGATATTGTAGAATATGCAAGAAAAAAAGGATATCCTTTTATTGGGAGGGGGAGCGGTGCAAACTCTATAGTAGCCTATATTTTGGGGATTACCAATGTAGACCCTATCGAATTGGATTTATATTTTGAGCGTTTCATCAATCCTAATAGAAGTAGCCCTCCAGATTTTGATATTGATTTTTCCTGGAAAGACCGGGAAGATGTAACCCGGTATATTTTCGAGCACTATCAGCACACAGCTCTAATGGGAACCTATGTCCGTTTTAAAGAACGTGCAGTAGCCCGTGAACTGGGCAAGGTCTTTGGACTTCCAAAAGAGAATATAGATAAGCTCTCGTCCGGCAACTATCATCCTGACCAATTAGATCAACTGGAACGTCTAGTAGTCAAGTATAGCCATTATATTCACGGGTTTCCAAATTATGTGAGTGTTCATTCAGGAGGGATATTGATACTGGAAGTCCCGGTGGCCACTTTCACAGCAACTTTCCTTCCGCCCAAAGGGTTTCGTACGGTACAGATCGATATGAATATTGCTGAAGAGGTAGGCATCCATAAATTTGATATCCTTGCCCAACGCGGGCTTTCCAAAATTACGGATGCCATTGAATTAATTCGTGAAAATCAGCCCGGCGCCAAACTTTTAGATATTGAAGATGTGCAGGCCTTTAAGAATGACGCGAATATCAATGCCCTATTAAAAGTAGGGGATTGTATGGGAGTCTTTTATGTGGAATCACCGGCGATGAGGGGACTACTTACCAAACTTCAGACAGACAACTATTTAAACCTTGTGGCGGCAAGTTCTATCATACGCCCTGGGGTTTCCAGTGCAGGGATGAAAGAGGAATTTATTAAGCGGCACCGATTTCCTGAGAAAAGAAAAGAAGCGCACCCAATATTATATGATATAATGCCGGATACCTATGGAGTAATGGTCTATCAGGAAGATGTGATGAAGGTAGCTCATCATTTTGCAGGATTGGATTTAGATGATGCAGATGTGCTTCGACGCGGAATGAGTGGAAAGAAAACTTCAAAGGGTCAAATGGAAAAGATCGCTGAAAAGTTCCGTTCAAACTGTAGGGAAAGGGGATATCCTGAAAAACTCACCGAAGAAATCTGGACGCAGATATCTTCGTTTGCGGGATACGCTTTTCCCAAAGGACATTCAGCGTCTTATGCTGTAGAGAGCTACCAAAGTCTTTATCTTAAATGTTATTTTCCATTAGAGTTTATGGTTGCGGCAATCAACAATGGAGGTGGGTTTTATAATATCGAAGTATACCTACAAGAGATACGCAATAAAGGGGGGAGGGTACACGCTCCCTGTATTAATCGTAGTGACCATCCTACGGTAATTCGCGGAAGCGATATCTTTTTAGGCTTTGGCTATTTAAAAGAGCTGGAAAAGAAAACGGTACAAGCAATACTTGAAGCGCGTCAGTTTTACGGAATTTTTAAATCCCTGGCTGATTTCTTGGAGAGGATTAACATCAGCACCGAACAACTTGCTATACTGATTAAGATCGATGCTTTTCGATTTACAGGTAAAAATAGATATGAACTTTTGTGGGAGGCCTATTTTACATCAAGCAAAAAAAAAATGATCCCTGATCAGGAGCGTTTGTTTAAAGATCCGGTCAAGACCTTTCAACTACCCAAGTTTGAGGAAGGAGACTTGATCCGTACTTATGATCAATTGGAACTTTTAGGTTTTTCGCTAGATCACCCTTTTAAGTTTCTAAAGAATAAAATAACCAGCAAGCTTGCGATCTGCCATATACGCGATAAGCTTAGAGATTCGAGAAATCTTTGTGGTCAAAAAATAACCATATATGGATCTCTTATTACCATAAAAAGGACAAAGACCAGTGATGGAAAGTATATGTATTTCGGAACCTTTTATGATTACAAATTTTCTGTTTTTGATACCGTACATTTTCCAGAAACCGCTAGAAAATATCCTATTTATGGAAAAGGGATTTACCGTTGCCAGGGAACACTTCAAAATGAACTGGGATACCTTTCGATAACTATACTATCAATAGAAAAGATGGAAATTATGACCGATCCCCGATTTATTAGTAATTATTAGAAGAGTAAATAATCGATATTCTTAAGATAGAATTTCCAGAATAGCTTAAAATTTCATCTCAATTGCCATCAAATGAGATTATTCTAAACCACTTTTTTTAATTTATTTGAAATACGCAAAATTCTGTACCTATTCTGTACCCATTGTAAAAAGAAAAAGCTTCACATCTCTGTGAAGCCTTGATTTTCCTAGTAGCGAGACCGAGATTTGAACTCGGGACCTCCGGGTTATAAATTCCTACCACCAAAAGAAAAAATAAAAATTAGTATATTTATAAAAATTTAAACCTGACGAAAACAAATTTTCAAAACGGTTCACAATTCGGTTAACAATTGCAAGGTTAACATTGATAAAGTCAATAAATACAAGGTTTTTCGGATGGGTTCGAATCCTGTCGCGATCACTTGATGGGACAAATTCAAAAACGATGAATTTGTCCCATTTTTATTTCCATTTAAGTCTTTGTCAATCAATGAGATATACTTGATTGCTTCATTCACCCGGGTGGTTCGATATTCAAAACCGTCAAAAGTCAGATTTTCAGGAAAGACCGAACCAATGATCTTTCTTGTTTGTGTAATCGTCCCGGTTTCATACAAATAACCCAACTGTGAAAGATTGCTGATTGCCTTGTCCCACAGGGGTTCCACGTTTTGTGTGTCGGTAATCGTACTTGTCAGTTTAGCTTCCAGCCTGTTTATTTTTTTATCGGCATCCGCTTTCATCACTCGGTAATCATCTGCTTCAATATCACCGCATAAAAGCAGTTCCCTCGCTTTACTCAGTTTATTGTTTTCGTCCTGTAAACGGATTTTGAGTTGTTGTATATTTCCAATCCTCTCCCTGGTTTTTGCTTTATATACCGAAGTAATGACTTCTTTAAATAGATTGAGCTTAGGGATGGAATATACATATTTCCCAATTTCAGAAACCATCGTATCGTTCATATACTCCGCTTTTTGTCTGAATTTACAGCCACCGGAACAATGGTAATAGTAATAATATTGGGAACGTCCTTTGGATTTGCTACCCGTTAGCATACGCCCGCAGTCTGGACAAACGACAAAACCGCGTAAGGGATAGCGGTCATCTACTTTTATTTTAGTCCGCATTACTTTTTTACGACCGTCGAGCACATCCTGAACATCATAGAACAAAGCTTCAGATATCAAGGGTTCGTGTTGCCCCATCACCAGTTGACTTTCTTCATCTTTGTATTTAGGAATAAATATTTTACCGCAATACATAGGATTACGGATAGCTGTCCAGAAATTATTTTTACTGCATTTAAGCCCTTTTTCTCTAGCTGTTTTCCATATTTGTTCGGTGCTAAAAGTGTTTTTTGCCAATTCTTTGAATACCCATTTCATTATGTCACTCTGGACTTTCCTTGGCGCAATATATTTTCTACCACTCTCATCAATTTTGTTTTTATAACCGATTGGAGCAAGGCCCATCCAGCGTCCTTCTTTTTTAGCCC
>NZ_JBSXOK010000078.1:0-190357 GCF_056859415.1 Zunongwangia sp. L-65 | reverse complement strand
TGTTGATGAAAGTCTGAACTTGGGTCTGAATCGAACGATGAACTTTATGTTCTGAGCGATATTAGTGTACCCGAGTTCAGCTCTCTTTTCTTTGTTAATACTGCTATAAAAATAACAATACAAGTCTAAAGGAGTGATTTTGTATAGTGACACGAAACAAAATTGTATCGAAATCTCAATCTGATATTTCGCTGTTAGAGTATAGAAAATAGAACCAAGACAAAAGAGTTAGGAATCAGGATTAAAAATGTTGAGGTTTAAATTAGAAAACGAGCTCATCTCGACCGCAGCGGAGAGATCTTTTTAACCTGAAAGTTATGATTTGATTTGTAGTTAGAGATTAGCTAATTTGAAAACGAATGAATGTAGTGGTTGGAATGTCAGGTCGAGTGATTTTGTGTAGTGAAACGAAACAAAATTGTATCGAAATCTCAATCTGATACACTTCGCTGTTAGAGTATAGAAAATAGAATCGAGATTAAAAAATGATGAGTTTTAAATTAGGAAAACGAGGTCATCTCGGTCGAAGCGGAGAAGAGATCTTTTTAACCTGGAAGTTATGATTTGATTTGTAGTTGGAGATTAGCTAATTTGAAAACGAATGAATGTAGTGGTTGGAATGTCAGGTCGAGTGATTTTGTGTAGTGAAACAAAACAAAATTGTATCGAAATCTCAATCTGATACACTTCGCTGTTAGAGTATAGACTATAGATTCAAGAGCCAGGAATCAGGATTAAAAATGATGAGTTTTAAATTAGAAAACGAGGTCATCTCGACCGAAGCGGAGAGATCTTTTTAATCTGGAAGTTATAATTTGAATTGTAGTTGGAGATTAGCTAATTTGAAAAACGAATGAATATAGTGGATGGAATGTCAGGTCGAGTGATTTTGTGTAGTGAAACGAAACAAAATTGTATCGAGACCTCAATCTGATACGCTTCGTCTTTTAGGACCTAGGATATAGAGTCAGACACAAGAGCCAAGATTAAAAATGTAGAATTCTTTTAACTAACTTCCACTACTCACTAAAGTCTAGATCTATATTCTACACGCTAGTTTCTAAAATCTCACATCTCGCATCTCATTTCTAAATACTAAACTCCCAAAACCTGATAAATATCATATTTTAAACGGTGGCTACTTTTCATCTTTGGGGATTAAACTTAAAACGAATGAAAAACGCCATATCCCCACATCAATTTCATATTCCGGTGATGGGCATTGCTTACACCATTGATACGCCGGTAAAAGTGGCGCATTTTGGGATAAACTCTTCCATTTCAATTATCGAAGATCACCTTATCGAAAAAATGCGCGCGTATTATTACAAATTGAATAACGAGCCTTTTCTGCCCATAAGCAAAAAGGAACCCAATTATAGAGCTAAACGGATTACCGATTATCTGAATCTGATAAGTGAAGAAGTGAAAAAGAAAGTAGAAGAGGTGAAAACCGCTGCTTTTTCAGGTACTTCAGAAATTACCAAGTATTTTGAAATGCTGCCGGAAGTGTCTGAATTAAAACAGAAGTACCTTAAATTTCTTCAGCTAACGGATCCTTTAGAAAAAGAGAGTCTGGAGTCTGAACTGCGAAATGAGGTAAAACCCGGTGCGATTGAAGTCAATATCATGACGAAAATCGATAGCGATCAAATCGATGAAAACAAAGAAGTTATCGAAAATGGATCTGATGCTTTACAGGCTTTAAAAGGGTATGCAGAAAGCAATTTAGAGCATTCAACCCTGGTTTTTTCGGCTGGGATGAATCCAAGATTGTTCAATTATTTATCCTCTTTTAAAAGCTTTCATCCCGATAACAACGGTAACTTCAGCAAAGCCATAGCTATAAAAGTCAGCGATTACCGGTCGGCTTTAATTCAGGGAAAATACCTCGCCAAACGGGGAATCTGGGTGAGTGAATTCAGAATTGAATCCGGCTTAAACTGCGGGGGTCACGCCTTTGCAACCGATGGTTATCTGATGGGGCCGATACTGGAAGAATTTAAGCAGAAAAAAGACGAATTACAGTCAGAACTATCCGCACTTTACCAAAATGCTGTTGCTGAAGAAACTGAAATTTCAGTATTGCCCGAAATAAAGATTACCGTTCAGGGCGGGATAGGTACTTTTGAAGAAGATACTTTGCTAAAAGATTATTTTCAGGCCGATGCGACTGGTTGGGGATCGCCGTTTTTACTGTGTCCGGAAGCTACCAATGTCGATTCTGAAACCTTAGGGAAACTTCAACAATCAAAAGAAGAAGATATTGTTTTGAGCCACAGTTCTCCCTTGGGTGTTCGGTTTAACTACCTGAAGGGAGTTAGTGGAGAAGACTTCCGAAGAAAAAATCTTTTACGAAATAAACCCGGTAGTTCGTGTCCCGAGAAATTATTAGAAGCGAATACCGAATTTACCGAAAAACCGATTTGTACTGCTTCGCATAAATACCAAAAATTAAAACTGAAGCAAATTCAAGATTCCGATTTATCGAGTGCTGAAAAGGCAAAGGAAGCCAATTTGTTATTTCAAAAAGAGTGCTTGTGTACCGGTTTGTGTAATAGTGTCGCTAAAAACTACGATTTCACCTTTGTAAAGAAAATGGATTTTGTGACCGTTTGTCCCGGTCCTAATTTAGCCTATTTCTCGGGTAAATATTCGCTACAAGAATTGACCGATCACATCTATGGTCGAACAAATGTGCTGAGTGGCTATCGCCCGCATATGTTTATTAAAGAGCTGCAATTGTACATCGATTACTTAAAGGAGTTGGCCGATAGTACCGATTTTTCAAATAAAAGAGAAGCGAAAAAGTTTAGCCGATTTACACAAAATCTAGAAGAAGGGATCGACTATTATAAGAATTTGTTTTTTAGGGAGGTGATTAAAGAAAACCAGTTTTTAACTGATTTATTGATTTGCGAAAGCCGAATTTTAGAAATTACACAGCAGGCGGAAGTGGTTTAGGTTTTAGATCCTTACGCTATTGGAAGTTAGAACATAGAACGGCTTCGCCTGTTAAAAAATTTGATGATGTGTTAATGTGACAATTTGAAAATGAATAAACTTACTCGTTGGAATGTCAGGTCGAGTGGTTTTGTGCAGTGAAACGAAGCAAAATTGTATCGAGACCTAGATTTGATAGGTTTTGCTTTTAGAACATAAGAACATAGAATCACGACACAAGAAACAGGAATCAGGATTGAAATGTCAAATTTTAAATGCTGAATTTTGGGTGTAAAAGTGATGTCATCTCGACCGAAGTGGAGAGATCTCTTGTGTACAGTATTTTTGAGCATTAAGATTTCTCCGTTCCGCTACGCTTCAGTCGAAATGACGTAGTTTCCTGTTAGGTTTTCCGTTTACTTCTCGATACAAATTCTCTTAGGAATAGACAATTTGAAAATCAATAAACTTATTCGTTGGAATGTCAGGTCGAGTGGTTTTGTGCAGTGAAACGAAGCAAAATTGTATCGAGACCTTAATCTGATAGAAGTTAGTGTAAAAATAGAGCCAAGATAGAAGAGCCAGGAATTAGGACTTAAAGTGTCGAATTTTAAATGCTGAATTTTGAATGTTAAAGTGATGTCATCTCGACCGAAGTGGAGAGATCTCTTGTGTACCGTATTTTTGGACATTAAGATTTCTCCGTTCCGCTACGCTTCAGTCGAAATAACGTAGTTTTCTATTTACTTCTAGATACAACTTCTAGTTCCTATCATTATCTGGGTTCTAAACCTCTCGAAGTGAAACTTCTTGGTTCTTGTCTCTTGTTTCTCTAGTCTATACTCTCTTTCCTCATTTCTTTTCAATAAAGTCTAACAGCGTCAGGGATCTAATCGCTAACAGCAAAGCGGTCCATATATGCTCTAACTACTCAATACTCAATTCCTAACTACTAAAATCACGTCATTCCCTTAATATCATTACTCCAAGTCGGGTACGCAAAAATCATCGCTTTTAGGTCGTGGCAGGAAAGACCGCCACACATTGCCATTACAAACATATTAATCATTTCTCCAGCATCTGGACCTACCAGATGAGCACCAAGAACTTTTTCGGTTTCTTTGTCTTTAATTACTTTAAACGCATAGTGCTGATTGGCAATACGCTTAGAATTGAACCAGCTGGGTACCGATTTATGCTTTACTACATAATCAAATCCTCTTTCTTTAGCTTGTTGTTCTGAAAGTCCTACGGAGGCCACGTTGGGCAGTGTAAACACTACAGAAGGTTGCGGTGGATAATGCGCTTCGGTTTTATTATATTTCCCTAAAAGGTTCGCTGAAACCACCCGCGATTCCTGAGAAGAAAGTGGTGTAAGCGGTAATCCTTCGCTATTGGAAACATCTCCGCAAGCATAAACATTTGGGTTGGTAGTGTTTTGTAGATGTTCATTTACGGTAATTCCTTTATTACTGAAAGCGACATTCCCTTTTTCTAGTTCTAATTCGTCAATGGAAGGAACACGTCCTGCTGTATTAAAAACCAGTTCTGCTTTTGCTGAAATTTCTTCTCCGTTTTTCGTTTCTGCAGTCACCCGAAGGTATTTCCTAAGCTTTTCTACTTTTGAAGCTTTCGCATTAAACATAAATTTGATACCAATAGCTTCGGAAGCTTCGGTAAGATGCGCCACCATATCTTCATCAAAATTTGAAAGTGGTCTGGGTTCGGTATCGATCACGGTAACTTCTACACCAAGGCGGGCAGCAATATGCGCGAATTCCATTCCAATATAGCCGGCACCAATAAAAATCATCGATTCAGGAAGCTTTTCCAATTCTAGGAAATCATCGCTGTTCAGCATTAATTCGGCTCCCGGAATTTTAAGCGGCATTGGTTTATTTCCGGTCGCGATTACGATTTTTTTGGTCTTTACCGTTTTCCCTTCTACAGAAAGGGTGTTTTCATCTAAAAATTTAGGAGATTGATGATACATCTTGATACCAAGAGCAGCCAAATCTTTTTCGGTAGCTGCGGGAATAGCACCGGTAAATTTATACTTAAATTTCTGTAAGTCCTGCCAGTTTACTTCGGGCATTTTAGAAATTCCCAATCCCAGCATATTCTGGGAACGCTCGATAATTTCGGTAATCCCTACCAACACTTTTTTTGGATCGCAACCTCGATTGGGGCAGGTGCCGCCATATTCTCGATTATCGGCTATGGCTACTTTCCATCCGGCTTCGGCGCAATCTTTAGCTACGCCTTTTCCGGCAGTTCCGGTACCGATTACAAAAACATCAAATTCTTCTATTCCCATGTTATTATTTTTAGATATTAGAAGTTAGATCATAGATCGCTTCGCTTTTAGCATATAGAGCATAAGTAACACCTTTCTATTATCATTTTTTCTTTTTCCATTGTGAAAAAAAACTGCTTGCCGCGCAGGTTCAGAATAATGATATTGGTTTTCAAAATAAAAAATTACCAAGTTAAACTAATCGTCTATTTTCTAATTTGTCACTACTCAATTCTCATTACTACTTAAATATACTTCACCACTCCGCCATCAACCCGTAAACTTGCTCCATTGGTTGCAGAGGAAAGCGGACTTGCAACATAAGCAATCATATTGGCGACTTCCTGCGGATCTGCAAAGCGTTGGATTAATGAACTGGGGCGCTGAGTTTCAAAAAACTCATTTTCTATATCCTTTTTATCATTATTTTCGGCATCTACCATATCTTTTACGCCTTCAGAATAGGTTGGACCGGGTAAAACACTATTGACGGTTACATTAGTGCCTTTGGTAATTTCGGCAATTCCTCTTGAAATGGAAAGTTGTGCGGTTTTGGTCATCCCATAATTAATCATTTCTACGGGAATGTTCAAGGCACTTTCACTGGAAATAAAGATGATTCTTCCCCAATCTTGCGCTAACATTTTTGGGAGTAAAGCTTTCGAAAGTCGAACGCCACTAAGTACATTTACTTCATAAAAAGCTTTCCATTCTTCATCGGGAATTTCAAAAAAGTCTTTTGGATTAAAAATGCCCACATTATTGATAAGGATATCGACTTTACCAAGTTTTTCAATCAGGCTATCTACTTGATCTTTTTTCGAAAAATCGCAGGCAATTCCAGAGATTTTAGCACTGTTGATTTCGCTAGTAATGTTTGAGATCGCTTGGTCTATACTTTCTTGCGATCGGCCGTTAACAACGACTTCAGCTCCTTCTTTGGCCAGGGTTTTCGCAGTAGCCAGCCCAATGCCTTTAGTTGATCCTGAAATAAATACTTTTTTGTCTTTTAGCTGATAATCCATTTTTTTGTTTTTAGATTTTAGATGATAGACAAGTAATTAGTCAGTGTACTATCTTTTCTCTAAACTCTCTCGTCTCATATCTCAATACTCAATTCTAACTACTCATTCCTACTCTTCTTCACTGTCCAAACTTCATATTCCAGATTCTTCAAAAGAAAAAATATGAATAACGCGTAAAGCATTTGTGTGCCAATTGCGCTCCAATCTTCCTTAAAGGCACAACCGGTAATGAGTAGCATTATAAAAATAGCTGCGGCAGCCAGTGCTTTTTTACTATATATACCTAAGAGAATAAAAATCCCCAGTACTACCTCAATAAAAGGAATAGCGTAGGCCACGATTGTTACTAATACGAGCGGAAGCATAGTGCCTTCAAAACCCTGTGTGAGTCCGTTTACAAAGACTTCCAGTTTTGGGATTCGAACAAATCCGTGCAGGAAAAGATTGATTCCCAAAGTAATCCTGGCTAATAGAAAAGCGAGTTGGTGGTTAGACATTGATTTTTTTTTGAAATTAAGTATTTTGAAATGCAATGCTTGTTAGGGAAATGGTAAAATTAAACTGCAATCTTGTTTGTATTTAGCAGTGAGATTGAGATCGCTTTATTTTTAGGAATCAGATAGTAACATAGACTATAGAGAAAAAAATAGAGATATTGACGACATAATAACTACGCAATACTTATGACTTTAAAAGCAACGTTAAAAATATCATAGTCAGTTGTGAAGCTTTTCTTTTGCAATTATCTTTGCGCCAATGAGTACATCTACTATCGCCCAAAGTTTTGCACAATCCCCGCAACAGCAGGAATTGCGGGACGCTATTGCCGTTTCAGAAAAAAACACCGATAAAATTCATTTAAAAGGCCTTATTGGCTCATCCCTTTCTTTTGTGGTGGCCAATGCTTTTAAAGAAGCCAAACGTCCTTTTTTATTAATTCTAAATGATAAAGAGGAGGCTGCATATCACTTAAATGATTTGGAGCAGTTAATCGGAGAGGATAATGTGTTGTTCTATCCTGGCAGTTACCGCAGGCCTTATCAAATTGAAGAAACCGATAATGCCAATGTGCTTTTGCGTGCCGAGGTCTTAAACCGAATCAATTCGCGCAAGAAACCGGCAGTGATTGTTACTTATCCCGATGCGCTTTTTGAAAAAGTAGTTACCCGAAAAGAACTTGATAGAAGTACACTGAAGATAAAAGTGAACGACGAACTTTCTATCGATTTTGTAAATGAAGTTTTGTTTGAATACAAGTTCAAACGAGTAGATTTTGTTACAGAACCCGGCGAATTTTCAGTACGAGGAGGGATTATTGATGTATTTTCTTTTAGTAATGACGAGCCGTACCGAATCGAATTTTTTGGGGATGAGGTAGATAGCATCAGGAGTTTTGATGTAGAAACCCAACTTTCTACCGATAAGGTGAACAAGATTTCTATTATGCCCAATGTCGAGAATAAACACCTCGATGAAGTAAGAGAAAGCTTTTTAAAATATGTGGCTGAAAATACCTTGATATTCGTTAAAAATCTTGATCTTTTTTCAGCGCAAATGGATAAACTTTTTGAGAAGGCAGAAGAAGCTTTCCAAAAACTTTCCGGAGAAATAAAGCAAAGTGAACCCGCAGCGCTTTTTTGTACCTCTTCCTTAATTCATAAACAGATCCTTGATTTTTCGGTGGTAGAATTAAGCAATTATCCGTTGCTAAACCCGAAAAAAGAGATTGTTTTCTTTGTAACGCCGCAACCTTCCTTCAACAAACAATTCGATTTATTGATTGCCAATTTAATCGAAAATCAAGAAAAAGGATATAGCAATTATATTTTCTGCGGAAGCGAACAGCAAGCCAAACGTTTCCACGATATTTTTAAAGATCAGGAAAAAGAGGTAAAGTATAAAACGGTAGTCCTTTCCTTATTTCAAGGATTTATTGATGAACAGGCAAAAAATGTTTGTTATACCGATCATCAGATTTTTGAGCGTTACCATAAATTCAGCCTTAAAAATGGCTACGCCAAAAAGCAGGCAATTACCCTGAAAGAATTGACCAACCTTACCGTAGGTGATTATGTAACCCACATTGATCACGGAATTGGGAAGTTTGGCGGATTGCAAAAAATAGATGTAGAAGGCAAAAAACAGGAAGCCATTAAACTGATTTATGGAGAGCGCGATATCCTGTATTTAAGTATTCATTCCCTACATAAAATCTCGAAATATAACGGCAAAGACGGGAAAGAACCTAAAATCTTCAAGTTAGGTAGTAATGCTTGGAAAAACCTGAAGAAAAAGACCAAAGCCCGCGTAAAACATATCGCTTATAATTTAATTGAATTATATGCGAAACGCCGCTTGCAAAAAGGTTTTGCGTACGGTCCAGATTCTTATTTGCAACACGAGCTGGAAGCTTCTTTTATTTATGAAGATACACCAGACCAAAGTACAGCGACCGAAGCGGTTAAAAAAGATATGGAAAACGAACGCCCAATGGACCGATTGGTTTGTGGGGATGTTGGTTTTGGGAAGACCGAAGTGGCCATTCGCGCTGCCTTTAAAGCGGTAGATAATGGGAAGCAAGTTGCGGTTTTAGTGCCCACGACGATTTTAGCCTTTCAGCATCATCAAACTTTTTCGGAGCGTTTAAAAGATTTACCCGTAACAGTAGATTACTTAAATAGGTTTAGAACCGCCAAAGAACGCCGAGAAACGCTAGCCGATCTGGAAAGCGGTCGCGTAGATATTATCATTGGAACGCATCAATTAGTAAACAAGGCAGTTAAATTTAAAGATCTTGGACTGCTGATTGTTGATGAAGAGCAAAAGTTTGGAGTAGCGGTAAAAGATAAGCTGAAAACCATCAAAGAAAACGTCGATACATTGACACTCACGGCAACCCCAATTCCGCGTACGCTTCAGTTTAGTTTGATGGCGGCAAGAGATTTATCGACCATTACCACTCCGCCACCTAACCGATATCCAATCGAATCGAATGTGATTCGTTTTTCCGAAGAAACCATTCGGGATGCGGTATTATATGAAATTCAGCGAGGCGGACAGGTGTTCTTCATTCATAACCGCATTGAAAACATCAAAGAAGTTGCCGGCATGATTCAGCGTTTGGTACCCGATGCGAAAGTAGGCATTGGTCACGGACAAATGGAAGGGAAGAAGCTGGAGAAATTAATGCTGAGTTTTATTAATGGCGAATTTGATGTGCTGGTTTCTACCACGATTATTGAAAGTGGATTGGATGTAACCAACGCCAACACTATTTTTATTAATAATGCCAATAATTTCGGACTGTCTGATCTTCACCAAATGCGAGGTCGGGTAGGACGAAGCAATAAAAAAGCCTTCTGTTATTTTATCACGCCGCCTTATTCGGCAATGACCGAAGAAGCGCGTAAACGAATGACGGCTCTAGAGCAATTTTCTGAATTGGGAAGCGGATTCAATATCGCGATGAAAGATTTAGAAATTCGAGGTGCCGGAGATTTATTAGGTGGGGAACAAAGCGGATTTATCAATGAAATTGGTTTTGATACCTATCAGAAGATTTTAGCGGAAGCTATTGAAGAGCTGAAAGAAAATGAATTTAAAGAGCTGTATAACGAAGAAGATATTGAAGATAAAGATTTTGTGAAGGAAACACAGATCGATACTGATTTTGAAATTCTATTCCCGGATGATTATATCAATAACATCGCCGAGCGTTTGAATTTATATACCAAGCTGAACGAATTAAAAACCGAAGAAGAATTAGAAAAGTTTGAAACCGAATTAGTCGATCGTTTTGGCGAATTACCGGTTTCTGCCGTCGATTTATTAAATAGTGTTCGTATTAAGTGGATCGCTTCTAAAATAGGTTTAGAACGCATTATTATGAAGCAGAATAAACTGATAGGCTATTTTATTGCCGATCAGCAATCGCGTTTCTACCAAACAGCTAATTTTACCAAAGTATTGCAGTACGTACAGTCGCATCCTACAACTTGTAAGATGAAAGAAAAGAAAACCAGAAATGGCCTGCGTTTGCTCTTAACCTTCGATAAGATAACTTCGATAGAAAAAGCACTAAAAGTATTACAACCCTTAGATTTTAGAAAGAAGAAGGAAGAAGTGGAAGAAGCTTAGAATGAAAGGATTTTATTGAGATTTTTCCGCTACGGTCGAAATGACTTAAGGCGAGAAATTTAAAAAAATAAAGAAAGTTGTATCAAACCTCACAGTCCCGATAGCTATACGGGATAAACCTGTGAGGTTTTTTATCTTATATCTAAGGTCTGATATCTAACATCTAAAACCATTAAATCTCATATTTAAACTCAAACCCAATTTTATCCAAATTTACTGAAGAAATTATTTTTCCTTTAGAAGGGCGATTTTTGTCGTATTCTGGGGCTTTTATATTTCTAGATTTTGCTTCTTTGGTATAGTATTCAGATTTTTTAGGATGCTCGGGATACGCCGCGTTAAATACCGTTCCAAATTCATCATTTTTGAGGATTGTAGCAATTAAGGAGATACAATCATCACGTCGAATTAAATTAACAGGAGCTTCTCCATTTTTTATGTCAGTCCTACCCGAAAGCATCGTAATAGGGTGCCTATCGTCGCTTATTAAGCCACCAAACCTTAGGATGGTCGTTTTAAAATTAGGGTTGTTTTGCAAAGCATTTTCACAGTTTATCAGCTGTTTTGCCGCTTCAGATGTTCCATTAGGTTTAGAGTCTTCAGTATATTCCGGGAATTCCTCCTGATCTTCATAAACACTGGTAGAACTTATAAAAATTAATTTTTTAATACCTGAATATTCAATATTTGAAATAATATTAGTGATCTTTTTAGTGAAATTAATTTCAGGGTTTTTTCGTAATCCTGGCGGGATATCAATAAGAAGAATATCAGAGCCTGACAAAAAAGATTGAATATCTCCCTGCACTCCGCTTTCATAAAGTTCTAAATGATAAGGAGTAATGCCTTCTGCAGAAAGCTTGTGCATTTTATGTTGTGTGGTGGTTGATCCTTTTAGAGAATATCCATCGTATACCAGTTTCTTGGCCAATGGTAATCCTAACCAACCACATCCTAATATTGAAATTTGCATATTTATTTAGATTTTTATCTATTTTCTTTTTCTATTACTGAAAAAGAAACAAACCCGCCTGCCGGACGGGCAGGAAAGTCTAGGATTATAAAAATTGTCTGAAATTTATCGATCGAATCCTAAATTTCAGGAACTCGACTACGCCTAAGACAGCCTGAAATTTTACGGATTTTTCACTTCAAATTTTTACGTCAATTTTTGGTAGGCCATTTTTAATTCAATTTATCTTGTATCTTATCTTACGTTTTAAAGTAAAGCTTTCAGCAGTCAATGTTTTTAATTTTAAAACTGCTTACTGCGATTGCCTATTGATTCAGCATAATCCTCTTCTTATAAATCACTGCATCATTTAAAATAAATGGTTTTGGGATCATCGTTTCAGATCGCCTTGAAACATCTAACTCTTTATTTTCCAAAAGATCGTAGCTGGATTCATATAAAATAAATTCGGCCGACTTTGTTTTATCTAAACTGAAATTCATTCTAAGCGTATCTTTACTGGAAATATAATAGCTAAGTAAGCGATTCTTCCATCGGCGTGTAAACATATTAAAGGATTCTTCTCCTAGTTTGACGTTTTCAGCTTGTAATCCGTTGACTTTAAAATCATTAAAATCGGTAATATTTTCTGTATAAATCTCTATTCTTTTAGCGTCACGATTTGGTGCAATTTTCAACGAATATTGAAATTCGTTATTGGAACTATCAATTTTTTGAAGAATGATTTCTGGTGATTTTATATCAATTTTTGGAGCATCGCTTCTCCAGGTAAAACCCGAGTTATACTTACTGCTAAATTTTGTTTCTGCATTCGTTAAAATTACCGGGTCTTCTCCAAAATATTTTCTGGTCCATTCATCGGGCATTTCATCATATGAGTACCAGTTCGCTTTATCCTCATCAGCATCATACAAATACACCAAGCTATTAGGTTTTGGCCTTTCCGCAGTAAATTCTGATGTGAAATGTGCATAAAACATAAAGGCATTAAAGCCTAAGAACAACAATACTGCGAGGAGATCTTTTTTGGCGAAATAGCCAAAAACAGGTAAAAACAGCGTAAATAATAAGATACTTAAAATACCTGCAAGGAATAGCATTTTTAAACCCAAAGCTACCGGAAACATCTGGATAAATGGAAACAGAATGAATAAAGCCGGTAAGCTTAAAATCGTGTTCAGGATAATATTAGGCTGCTTTTTATGCATCATTAAAAGCAACTGTATAAAACCAAAATAAGCCGGAATTATAAAATAAGCAGCGCCTTTTAAACCCACAGCAAGTAAAGCACAGATGAGTATCCATAAAAATAAGGGCGCTACAAATTGAGAAGCGGTTTTATCTTCATTATAAAATTTGTGGTAAACAAAAAAGGCAACGGTCAAACTCAATAACACGGCCGCAGTAATATAACTATAGCCATTGTAGGTAAAGCCATGCAGCATTTCAGAGTATTCAGGGTAGATGTAAAGACAAAACTTCCAAAGTCCAAATACCAAAAGTCCACCAATAATCAGGCTTAAAAAATAAGGGGCAAAACCTTTGAATATAGCCTTAACACTAAGTTTCTTTTTAAAAATCCCATATCCTACAACAGTGAAAAATAATATAAATGCCAGGATGAGCATAGGCATAATCCAACCAAAAGGATACGTTACAAATTGACCAAAAGGAAGATTAAAATATAATAGATCGTTGTCTGAATTTAACAGATTTAGATCTGCATCCTGGAAATAATGGAGTAGTGGCATTAGATAATCACCCTGATGAGCCAGCGTTTCTAAATCCAGGTTTTCAGGAATGTCGTTAGAGGTATGATAGTCGAAATGATCACCGATAAATGCAAAATTGAATCCGTTGATATTTCCAGACTCCCTTAGGACCGTAAGATCGGTGTCGTTGGGTAATAATTTATAAACACTATAAGCTAAAGAATTTGTGGTAGGATATGGAACGTGGGCTTCTTTAAAAGCTTTGATAAGTTTAGCGTTTCCTGCGTTGGTTTCTAACAGCATAAAAGAACTCCCACCGCTACCACGGGCTTCAAAATTTAAGGCTAGTCTTGCATCTTTTGCCCAGGGGTGTTGTCTTACAAATAATTCGGCTCCCATAAGCCCGATTTCTTCCGCATCTGTAAATAATACGATAAGATCATTTTTAGGGGGATTCCCTTCAGCTATAAATGCTCTTAAACCTTCAAGGATAGTAGCAACACCGCTTCCGGCATCACTGGCGCCGTATGAAGAATGTGGCTGACTGTCATAATGCGTCATTAAAACGAGTGCGTCTCCGTTTCCACTCCCTTTGATTCGGGTTAAAATATTTTGTGGTCGGCTAAGAATTGCGGCATCATTTAGCACGAAATCCTCCTGGGTTTGTACTTCTAAGCCTAGTTTTTGGAGCTCGTTAACGATATAATTTCTTACAGAACTATGTGCCGCACTTCCTAAATAATGAGGCGAGGCGCCAATTTTCTCTACATGTTGAAAAGCTTTGCCTACAGAAAATTCATTTTCTGAAACTTCTTCAGGAATTCCCGAAGGTTTAAGACTATAGTAACTTAACCAGCAGCAAAAACTTATAAGTAGTAAAGCAATGAGAGCTTGAAGATTTTTAGACATTAATTGGCGTTTAATTTCAGAAAATTAAAGATACTATACTTCTAAAAACTAACCAGATAAATCGGAAGACTTTAAAAAGATATTAAAATTTATTATATTTAAGTAATTAGTAATCAAAATCTTACAATTATGGGAATTAAAAGTTTTCAGGGAAGGCGTGCGGCTCCGGTAAAAATAGAGAGCGCACCAATTATGGTAGAGGATTATATGACAAGCTCATTAATCACTTTTAAAAGAGATCAGTATGTCGCAGAGGTAATGGAGGCATTGCTCAAAAATAAAATTTCTGGTGCGCCGGTCGTAAATGATCGTTACGAACTGGTTGGAATCATCTCTGACGCAGATTGTATGAAACAGATCTCAGAAAGCCGATATTTCAATATGCCCATTGGCGATATGAAAATAGAAAATTATATGAGCACTGATGTGGCTGTGATTCATAAGAACCTAAGTATTTTTGATTGTGCACAATTGTTCTATAACAATAGTTATCGACGTTTTCCGGTAGTGGAAAATGGAAAGTTAATCGGAATGATAAGCAGAAAAGATATACTTTGTGCCGCATTAAAATTGAGGGCACAAAACTGGCATTGCTAGTTTCGTTTTACCAGTGCATAAAACTCCTCATTTTCTAAAGGTAAATACCCCTGATTGTAAATAAAATAATACGTTTTCCCCGCCTGAGTGGTGTAGGTACTGGTAAAATATTGAAAATTAAAACCTTCAGCCAGCAATTTTGTTTTGCTGGTTTTTGTTTTTTCTTCGGGATTGAGTTTCTCCAGTATTCTATAATTTTTACGCAGTATGTTGTTAATATTGCGCATTAAATTTTTGGTATCTTTATTAAGCTTATTGTGATATGAATTCCTGCAATAATCGCTGCAAAATTTTTTATCTACTCTACCAATCAGCTTTTCTCCACATTCTAAACAGTACTTATCCATTTTTTTATCGACATAAATTTAATCAATTAAAAATCAAATGCTTGATGCTAAATTTTTAAAATACAGCATTTAAATTTTATCCTAAAAATTATCCTGTAGCTTGGAGTTAGATTTGTGAATTCTGTCTACAGCATACTGATTCTTATATTTAATAAATATCAGTAATTAGTTTTAGCAATAATTGTCGTTAGGCAATCAAAGAAATTAAATAATTTCTACACATTAACGTGTTAATTATTCTATCTCTAAAGTAGATTGGGGAGAATTAATTTCTACTTTTTGCTATTTGGGGATAAGTCAGTTTATTTTATTATAACCGCTTATAATTTATCTCCCGTACTGCCACCTTCTTATATATTTTAAATGATTAGTTGAGATATTGTTTTTTGCTATACCAATTACCAAACAGTCAAATACATTTAAGCCTGTGGATAGTTAAATTTTCGGATTCTTTAAATTTACATAAAATTTTTATACGGAATACTTCAGGATTTTTTGAGTGCATTAAGTTCTGCTCTTCTTAACGGTATACTATCAATTTTTTCAAAAATTTCATCGGCAGGTATAAACTCTTTTTTTCGCATTTTTGTACCTCCATCCAGACCTATTAATATAATTTCGAAAGGTGTATTTGATTTTTTGAACTTTTCGTAGAAATTATCTCCTTTATTCCAGTCGGGAGTATCACTAATTCCGGTAGCATATTTTTTTGGAGTGACCTGATACACCACAATTTTACGATCTTCCAATTCTTCTTCTTTATTTCTAAACTCGCCCAGCTGTTCTTTAAAATCGCTATTTTCTATAGAATTGGTAAGCATTAAGACTAATCGGTTCTCCCAAAGGTAAGAATCATTATCCTGTGCGTTCATATTTCCTAAAGCCATAATACTTAAAATTGTGATTGCTAAAAATTTCATGGCTAAAAATAGAAATGATTATTATCGACTAGTTTTAATTAGTTGTTAAAGAGTGTGTTATTTAACTAATTTTAGAAATGATTTTCCCCGAATTTCATTTTATTTAACGAAGCTAACCAAACTTGTTACAGCGGTTCGCAAGAATATGAGGTGATTCTCAAATTATTCTATTCCTCAAATTTAAGCTTATGAGAAATCTAAGATTACTAATATTTGTAGTGCCAATATTATTAACCTCCTGTTATCAGGATCTGGACGATAATCTGCCAAGGCAGGAAAAAACGCCAGATCCAATAGACGATAACCAGTTTGTTACAAACGAAGGGGAGGTATTTGCTACAGGCCTGAAATGTAAGGGAACCGGAGATTACTCTACCGGTGAGCATTCTATTTTAGAAAATCTCGCTATCTCTGAAGATTTGCCTGATGAATACGATCTTTCTGAATTTTTACCGCCAGTTGGCGATCAGGGACAGTTGGGATCGTGTTCTTCATGGGCGGTAAGCTATTATTTAAAATCTTATCAAGAGATGAAGGAAAGTGGAGCATCTTATTCTTTAGCCACAACATTTAGTCCTTCCTTTACTTATAATCAATTAACCATGGGGGACTGTGGTGGCACCAGTATTGCAGAAACTTTAGATCTTGTACAGGAAGTTGGTGTTTGCTCTTTAGAACTTTTCCCTTACGACGATAGCGGATGTTCAGATCAACCAAATGAAACACAAATAGCACAGGCAGCCGCAGCCAGGATTTCAGATTTTAAGAGTTTAAGTGGTGAAAATATGCTTGCCGAAATGAAGGTTTTGATCACGCGGCAACAACCTATTGTTATTGGAGCGTATTTATCTTCAGAATTTGGAAAGACAGATCGTTTTGGGCTAACGGCCTATCGCGAGCATGTGGTAGATTATGAAAATGGCGATTGCCATGCGATGCTGGTGGTTGGATTTTCAGATGAATATAATGCGTTTAAGGTAGTAAACTCCTGGGGAGAGAATTGGGGCTCAGATGGATTTGTATGGATCGATTATGCTGCTTTCGAAAATGTAAACGATGAGAGCGCTAATTTTAGAGTGATCAATAACGCTTACATCGCTTATGATGATGTAGCTGAGATTTGATTTTTTTGTATACAAAACCAAAAGAGGATAACGGCTACTAGGATTTGCCTCTAAATTTTAAAAAAGTTTTCCGGTTTACATTTCTTGACTTTTTCTAAAATAATTTAAGCTGAAATTGTCATAATTAGCCTTTTGATTTTGTATTATGAAACGGCTGCAATAGAAGCTCCTGCCGCAGCAGATTTTAAACGGTTATTGATTAAATAAACACTTATAGCGATGAGCAATTTATAATCGTTAGTTTTCTGATCGTTTTCGATATTCAATAGCAAATCTGGATAAAATTTTTTCCAATTGCTTTTAGCATGAATTTTCAGCACTGGACTTTCGTTAGCTTTTACCACAAACTTAGAATGCCACATGCTCTCTTGTGATAAATGATAGGTTAGCTCTTTGTGTTCCTTTGTTTTTAGAATTATAGTTGAATTCTGGTTCCAATTCAATTTAATCGATCCTATTTCACGATGATTTTCTGTAATTATGAAATTGGTTTGCCAAAAGCCTTTTGCTTTAATTTCAAATTGTTTTCCCAGGTATCGAAATTCGGCATTATTAGACCACCATTTTGGATAGTAAAGCTCTGAAATAATTTTGTGATTTTCGAGAAGCTGAAATTTACGCTGATTGATGACTTTTATTTCCATATTTAAAAATAATAATTTGGCTGATGATGAATGGGAAAGTTACATGAATTTGCGATAAAACAGAATTTATTAGCTTCTTTATGGAGCTTTTCAGCTTTTTCAAGCATGTTTTTATCCGTTAAAGTAATTTCAGGATAAAGAGTAACTTTGGTAAACTTCCCACTACCATCCTTATTTTCGATCATACTAGCTTTAGGCTGATCTTTGTAATCTAACACAATAATATTGTTGCTGGTGCAAAGATGAAGATACCAAAGCATATGGCATGAAGCGATAGAACTAAGAAGAAGTTCTTCTGGATTATAAAATTCGGGATTGCCTAAAAAAGACGGATCGGAAGAGCCTTTTATTAAAGCTTTATCTTTTGCCTGAAATGTATAATCCCTATCGTATTCTTTATAAGTTTTGGTTCCGACACCTGTGTTACCGGTCCATTTGAGTTTGATAGTGTAGTTATGGGTTTTCATTTTAGAGATTAATCGAATTCTGAACGAGATTCCTTATCAAGCAAGGAATGACATTTTAAAGTCTAAAATACAAAAAGCCGGTATATGTTTTATATCTACCGGCTTTTGTATATTCTAATTTTATGAGAAGTTATCTTCTTCTTTCTGGAATTTCAATTTTAAACTCTTTTGGATGTTCTGCACCCATAAGGTTTTCAACAAAATAATCCCATCTTCTTCTGGTCATATAGTAACTATCCATTCCGTAGCCGTGACGTGCATTTGGGAAAATGATCAAATCGAAATCTTTATTTGCTTTGATTAATGCATCGATCACCAAATACGAATTGTAAGGAGGTACGTTATCATCTAAATTACCATGTGCAATTAACAAATCTCCTTGAAGATTTGCGGCATTATATTGGTTGGCCTGTAGCTCGTAATTGGTTTTTCCATTTTCGGTTTCTTCAATAAGACCTATATACCTTTCTCCCCAATCATCTTCATAGTTTCTGTTATCATGATTTCCTGATTCAGAAATTCCTACTTTGTAGAATTCAGGATAGGAGAACATGGCATCCGCAGTGGCAAAACCACCACCGGAATGTCCCCAAACCCCCACGCGGTCTAAATCCATATAAGGGTGTTTTTCAGCTAATTGCTTTAATCCGCTTATCTGATCTTCTAAAGTATTATCTCCCATATTTCCGTAGCAGGCATCGTGAAAAGATTTAGATCTTCCCGGGTTACAGCTACCATCAATTACCACAACGATAAATCCAAGTTCTGCTAAAGCCTGATGATCGCTACGTGAAGGTGAAAAATAACGACCGCCAACACCACCACCTTGCGGGCCGGGATAGATATAGTTCACTACCGGGTATTTTTTAGATTCATCAAGATCTGTAGGCGTAAACATTAAACCGTATAAATCCCATTTCTCATCAGCCGACTTTACTTTAATTGGTGTTGGAGCCTGCCAGCCTATGGCTTCTAAGCGGGAAATATCGGCTTTTTCGAGATCCATTATTTTTCGGCCTTTAATATCCCTAAGTACCGCAACATTGGGAACGTTAGGCTGTGAATAATTATCAACAAAGTATTTGTTGTCAGGAGATAGCGAAACGCTATGTGTGCCGTTTTCAGGAGTTAAAAGTTTAAGCCCTTTTCCGTTAAACTTTATACTGTAAAAATGTCTAAAATAAGGATCGCGGCCTTCTTCTTTTCCTTGCGCGTAGAAGTACAACATTTTTTTATCTTCGTCTACTTTGGTCAGGCTGGTTACCACAAAATCACCTTTAGTAATTTGGTTTTTTAGTTCACCAGTTTCAAGATCGTAAAGGTATAAATGTCCCCAGTCGTCACGCTCAGAGTACCATATAATTTCGTCTGATTCTGGTAAATAATGCCAGTTTATAGAGCCTTGTCCAGATTCGAATTGCGTATCTGTTTCTTCCGTAAAAATATCTCTTACTTCACCAGTTTCAACATTGGCAACACGAAGCGTAACTTTTTTGTGATCACGGGAAACCGAGGCAAAAGCTAAAGTCTCTGAGTCTGGGGCCCATTCGTTATCACCAAAAGTGCCATCGCAGGCAATGTCGTCACAAAGTGTACCCCGTCTTGCATCGGCAGGAATATTAAGCTTGGTAATCTTGTTATCTTCAGTATCGATAATCAGGCGTTCAATTTTAATGATGGCTGAATCTTGCGGAATTGGATATTTCCATTCCTGAAGCTCTGGTTCGCCAACTTTGGTCTCTACCAGATACATATCACTTACATGGCGCTGATCTTGTTTAAAAGTGGCAATCTTTTTAGAATCAGGGCTCCAAAGCACAATAGGTTTGTCGCTATGTTTCCAACCCGCATTATCGGTAGCATAGCCATAATTTTTTTCACCATCTTGGGTTAGTTGCGTTTCCTTACCCGTTTGGGTATCGCGCATCCAAAGGTTCCAGTCTTTTATATAAACTACTTTAGATCCATCCGGGGAGGCTACTTCTGTCCATGATCCTCTTTGCTCTTCTTTTGGCTTTTTACCAAGTAATTCTTCAAGCGAAGTAGAAGTTCGCTTAGATTTTTTCTTTGGATCTACCAGAACATATTGGCGTTCTCCATTAATCTGAATCTCATACCAAAAACTATCGTCTGCTAACCAATTAGGGCTTACATTAGCTTTATCCACTAATCTGTAGGTATTAAACCCAAGAAATTTAGCGGCCTGTTCGTAATCTTCAGTTGTAAGTTTTTTAGGAGAGTGTTGCGCAAACCCCGAAAAATAAATTACGGCGATGCACAGTAGGGAGAAAATTTTTTTCATCGTATGTTTTGCTTTTGAGCTCAATTTAATAAGAATTTTTAATAGCGAACCAGATCAATGCTGAATCACCTCAATTTTAGAAAGAAGAATAAATCGATTTAACTCCCTGGCTATCATAGTTAGGGGTAGAAATTAATTTTATATTCAGGACAAAAAAGTAAAATGCCAGGAAGTTAATCTGGTAATTAGACTACGGCAAAGCTAAATGGTTTAATGTGATTTGCCTTTTAACAATTATTTTTCGTTATATATCTCCCGCATTATTCAACGCAACCTATTATTTTATTTGGCATCTAGTTAAAAATGAGAGGGATGAGAAAATTGATCTTTATAGGGGTTATTGTTTTATTTTTTAGTTGTACCAGCGGAGATGAAGTTACAAGAAGTACTGAGTATTCTGAATATATGCTAGCTGTAAGTATAGAAACAGGTATAGATTTTATGCTGAAGGAAATTTATACAAGTAACGATGTGCAAATACCCGAATTAAAATTAGAATTGCGGAGTACAGAAATATATGGCTGTATGAATTTTGGTTTAGAATTATCGCAATTTAAGAATGAACAAACATTGATCATTAGGTTTGAATCCATTGTAGAACCTGGCATTTGTTTAACAGCTATGGGACCGGCGAGAACTATGGTCGATTTGCCTTTAGATGTAAATAAAATCATTTTTATAAACGGAAATAAACTTGATGAATATGACGTATCAATTAATGAAGAAAAAGTAAGTTTTTCTGCTGTAAGCAAAAGTTTTACCACATCCTTATACGACGATACCTTTAGACTTCCCAAGCATTCATTTGCCTTTGTATGTGGTACAAATACTGATAATACACATATTTATGATGAATTCTTGGCGATCTTAAGAGAGAATCCGGCATTCGAAGAATTTGAATTTGAAGGAGATGGAAGGATTCCCTATGCAGAAACTTCAGATGGACATTGGGTAAATCATCCCTCTAAATATTTTAAATATAAAGAGGTATCGGACTTTGAAAAATTAGCAGTTGTTTTAAATAATTTCTCTTCACAGCATATCAAAAAGAATTCTGGGGTATCTATTGCGCTTACCAGCTGGGATAACAGGCAGTATTACAGTTGGGTCGAAAATTAATTCGTCCTGTTTTTTAGCCTTGTAGCTTCGGTAATGACCTGTTCTGGGAAATTATAGAGTTCTAAAATCTTGATCGCATTTTTTGTTTTAAGCGGCCCTTCTTTTAATTTATGATCAAAGTTTAAAGTCTCGTTTTGGATGTTTTCACTAAAATGATACAGTTCGAAATCGTTTTGCGTTAGCATTTCGGTAAGTTCAATATCATGGGTAGAAACCATTACCATATTTTGTGATATGTTTAAGTAGGATAAAATAGATTTCCCGGCTGCGATGCGCTCTTCAGTATTTGTTCCTTTAAAAATTTCATCTAAAACAAATAATTTCGGTATATCTTCTTTAGAACAATCTAGTAGTTTTTTAATTTGCAGTACCTCCTCAAGGTAGTAACTGGTGTTTTTACTTAGGTTATCGGTAATTCTTATTGAAGAATATAACTTTAGAAACGGAGCAGTAAAATGTTCGGCAAAACAGATATTTATCGTTTGGGCCAGTAATGTATTTATGGCTACCGTTCGAATAAAAGTACTTTTTCCAGACATATTGCTACCGGTAAGAAGCATGCTTTTTTCTGAAAGTCTTAAATCGTTGGTAATGCAATTTTTAACTAGAGGATGCCAAATTTTGTTGAATTTAATCTCTTTTTTAAAACTAAAAGAAGGTTGGCAAACGCGATCTTGATATTCGGTTTTAATTGAAGCCACAGCAATGGCCGAATCGATCTCACCTATATAACGAAAGAGTTTTTCGATATCGGTTTTTTTATGCTGGATGTCCTTAAGAAAGCTGAAAAATAACAGGATTTCAATATTAAAAGTGATTTTTAGCAGCTCAAAGAAAAACCAGCCCAAAAAAGCGAACTCATCATTCATCTTATTCTCAAAGCCAATAAGCGAGGTTTTAAACTGAATTTTCTTTACAGATCCTAGAAAAGTTAAGTCTTTAAAATAAGGTTTAATATTACCGAAATTCGATATTTTATCGCCAGCTTTTATTGCGATACCAAGTTGATGAACCGCATTTAGATAATAGTTGAGGTTATTTTTATTGCGATAATGCAAAACCATATTGGTCATAAAAACCGGAAGCATAATTAGGAATAAAACTGGATAAAAGAAACCACCAATCAGGCTAAAAATCGATAAAAAACTAAGAATAAATACCCAAACAATCCATTTTGGGCGCTGCATAGGTTCATCTGTAAATAACCGAACAAAATCGTAAGCATTGTAATGATTCAGTTTCGATAATTGCGACTGAATTTTTAAGCGGTCGTTTTCAGCTTCTAAAAATGTATCTGAAAATGTCGAAAATCGCTTCAATTGATTTTCAGAATTAATATTCCGTAGATGATTGTAAAAATATTGTTGCCCCGGTTTAGAAGTGGTTCGGTCTAAAAGAATGAAAAGCGCTGTAAAATCCAGATCTTTTGCGGTTTGATCGGTGATTTGATGAAAATCGCCTACAAGCAACTTAGAATCAAAATAGCGTTTAACTTCTTTAAAATTGAATTTTTCATCTTTCGCTTTTCCCCAATTTTCTATCAGTTGTTGTAATCGTTTCTTTTCAGATCTTTTCTTTAAAAATCTAAATAATAGAAAGAGGGAAATCCCTATTATGGTAATTAAATAATAAAGCTGCATTAAGAAAATTTATTTACAAGATAGCCAATAAAAGCAGCCAGACCTATCCAAAATATAATTCCGTAAATAATGAGTTGGTTAGCCTGTTTAGTTTAGTATCGTAGCCGTATTTTTTAAAACGTTCCAGCTGTGATTGGCTAAAATCATCTGTAGGTTTATGTCGTGCTCTTGGAGTTATAAATGGTAAAATAAAGAACTGTAAACTTTCGGTTTTGCTTAAATTTGCTTCTGCGCGTTTCCTTCTGTTTTCTTCTTCTGGATTCATTTAATAAAGCATATGCTAATCTAATAAGCTTAGAAATTCTTCCTGTTTAGATGGTCGTGGTGAATTGGTAGAAAGAATAATACTATCGTTCTTAATAACAGTGTACTTAGGGATAGAATATCTATTTTTGGTTTTACCTAATTGCAAAAAAACCCGGGCTAAATTTGATTTTTTAAAGTCGGCAAAACGATAATGTTGTTCTTTATTCGTATAACTATCAAGTTGGTTTACTGTTTCTTCCCATTTTTCCAGATCCTCGTCGACAGAGATATACACGGTAGAAATATCATTTTCCTTTAGCATAGGATTGTATTCATCAGACTTTTGCATTTCAGCAATACAAGGGGCGCACCAACTAGCCCAATTATCTATTAATTTAAATTTTGAAGGATCATTCTTAAAAATATCCTTCAGTTTTATCGAATCTCCTTTTATGTTGATCAATTTTTCATCGAGTAGTTGTTCGCTTAATTTAAAATCCATGCTGTTTAGATCGAAAATAATTTCATTGATTTTGCTTACGTAATCTTCGTTTTTAGAGAACTCTTCGCGATAATCGTTAATTAATTCTTCAATTAAAGTTTTTCCTTTTTGTCCAAACGCCAGTCCGGCTTCATGATAATTGTAAATAAGTCGAGCTATAGCAAAGCTTTCGAGATCATTATCAAGATTGCTTTTTATAAAGTCACGTTCGTTTATAAAATTATCGATGGAATATCCGGGAACTTCAGCGTTTGCAAAAATACTATGGATATACTTTGGGAGAGTTCTTTTAAAACAATCATTATACAATAATTCTGGCCTGTTAAAATCATCTTCAAAATTTATGGTATCAAAATATTCCTTGGCATCGAACATCGCTACCTCACCATCAAACTGCATTTTATTAATGACTTCATCCAAGTCAGATCCTTGATAGGTGCCATTTGAGAGTTGATGATCTCTTGGGGAAATTAAATGGAGAAGATATTCGTATTTTAATGCCGCATAGGTTTGCTGTTTAAAATCTTTGCTTACTTCCGGATGAGCTTTTATATAATTTTCGAGTATTTTCTTTTTCTGATTATAAAACTTGGTATTATCGTTTTTGTATTGATCAAAATCACCCTTAAAAACGCCCCAATTTCCGGTTGCTGTTTCTTCTAATTGCTGAAAGAAATTATAATGAGCCGCATTTTTACCAGAAAACCGAATCTTATGATCTTCAATTTCCATAAAAATACTGTCTCCGGGAGTAATGAAAAATCGCGAAAAAAGTGGAGGTAAACCTCCTTCCTCAAAAGCTATAAGGTCGATTATTTGAGGATTAGACAATTTCTGAATTTGGACATAAAGCGAATCTCCATGATTTTCTTGTTGGATGTTTGATACTTCGTTAAAGAGACCAGTATGAACTAAAAGATTAAAATATTTAAAGTTATAGGGAGCATCTGTTTTACCAATTAAAATAGCTTTAGCGTTAATGGTATCAATTGGTTTGTTTTGCAGGGTAGGAATGGTTACTTCTTCTAAAGAAGCGCTTTCAGCTAAATTTTTATTTGAATTTTTGCAGGAAGCACAAAGAAGAATAATAAGGGCGATGAGGTAATGATGATTTTTGAATGACATATTTCAGTTTTATTTTATATCTAAAAGTTAGTATTTTTATACAAGAATGTTGAGATTTCCAATAGATTTTTATTCAATTCGATTTCAATGTTTTCTTGTAAAAGTGGGAGATCGTCAAAGTTGGGCGTTTCGATTAAAACCACTTCTAAAACTGAATAATCTGGCATTTCCTTGCGATTTTTATTCCATTTTGTTTCCTTCAAGAATGTCCAGTATTTTTTCTGAATTTCAGCAGTATTACCCAAAAGCCAAAGTTCAAATCGCATTTCGAGGTGGTTTAAGACCAATCCGAATTTTAGTTTTTTGCTTTTCAGAAAATCATTAGAAAAATAGAAATACGTATAATCCAGATAGCCATGCAAAATTCCGGTAACCAAATAATCAAAAGAAGAATCTCGCTTAAGATCTGTCCTAAGTTTCATAACGAATGAAACCAGCTCTTTGTAAGCAATAAGAATATCGCCTTTTTGAAGCTGAGCCTGGTAAGAGGCAATATAATCGTTTAGATTTTTCATAAAAAAGAGAGATAGTCCTGCTAAAATAATCTTTTGAAAAAGTAGCCAACTCTTCTGAAAACATTCATTTTCTTTACAATCGCGACTTCCCCCATTAGTAAAGTTTCCATTTTTAGCTCGATGTTTAAAATTTTAGATTTCGCATCGACATTTATAATCTTGTTTTCATAACCAATAGACGTAAACTCTAATTTGAAATTATTTGCAGCAGTTTTTTCAGGCAGGATGATCTTAAAATTCCCATCAAAATCGGTTTGCGTTAAGATTTTAGAATCTAAGACCTTAATATGTACGCCAGGAATAGGAAGATCCTCTTCATCGGTCACGGTGCCAGAAATTACAATACTATCTTTAGCTGAAATTGAATGTTTTTCTTCGGAATTCTTTTCTGAAGTTTTCTCTAGTTGTTCGGTTTTAGTTGAAGTTTTTTGGGCATTTGCCGGCGCAGCGATTGCTAAAACTGAAGTAAATCCTGCTGCTACAACTAGTTGTTTCCAGTTGGTTTTAGAGTTGTTAGGTTTTAAATCGCGAAAAAGCTGAGATTGTTTAAATCTACCACAAATTTTTTGTCCGCTTTTTATTTTTTGAAGTAATTCGTCATCTGTAGTATTTGTGAAATCGATCACCTCCTTTTTACAAACCTGGCAAAATTTCCCTAGCTGAGAAACCGTCATGTGTTCCCAGTTTTCGCCACAGGCTTCGGGAATTTCAATAGAGATTTTCATAGTTTTCAATTTGTGAATACCAAGGTTTTTTGGCGCAAAAAGTAGCAAACCATATTAAAGCTATACAGACAAATGTCACAATTGTAGGTAATAGTAACGCCTGATTGCCTTAAACTTCTAAGGTATTTGCTTTAAATTTAATATTAATTTTGGGATATTCTTTTCAAATTAAAAATTAGCAGAAGGAATGTGCAGTTCCATTTTGTGAATTCTTAATTCATGTTTTTGATGAACAATGATGTCAATATAAAAAAATCGCTATTCAAAATTGTATATGCGGCTTAGATAGAATAAAAATCTCATTTAAGTTATAAAAAGTATAAAAATTCATTCCCTTTAATTATCGAGAATAAGAATGTCATCAATAAGAAAAATAATGTAGCTTAATGGATTGATAATTTTCAATAGATAGGTGAAGATTTTAATATTTTTAAATCACGAAAACTATGAAAACGCTAAGAATACTCAGTATTGTAACTTTGATGCTACTATCATCTTGTGATCCCTCATTTCATAGTGAACCAGAGTTTGTAGGCTACAACTTATATTTAAGTTTCCAGGATATTGCGGGAAATGACTTAGTTAAAGAAATTGAATTAAATGACTCTTCAAGATCTGTAAAAGATGCTTTATATACCTTAGATATTATTATTTCTGAACCATGTTGGAATTGGGATAATGACATCTATAATGCTCCTGCCCGGCCTGGTTTTGAGCCAGATGTTAACCGTCCCACATTTGGATTGTCCCGGTATAATGAATATTCTTACCTTACAAATCAGTTTGGTTTACCAATAGACGATTGTCCCAAACAGGAAATGCTTACGTACAAAATAAAGTGCCCATATATATTTGGAGATGATGCTGTACATGAATTAGTTACCTATTGGGAAATTCCGAACGAAAGAAATCCTTCCGCTAAATGTTACCGTATAACATTTGAAGGTAATGAGGTAACACCATCTACTATGGATAAATACGATTATAATTATACAGCAGCTATTATTCTAGAATAAAATGTGGAGAATTCTAATAGAGTAAAAAAGGGTATGGTGACATCTTACATGGCCAACTGTGGCTTAAAACTTAATCAATAAACATATACGGTTGCACCTGTTCCTCTATGTCACTAATGATATAAGCTGTTTAAATAGTCTTTCTTTTCCGATAATCTTTTTAAATCGATCATAACAGGTATCGAGTCATTCACCACTCCATTTATGGTGAAGTTTTCTTTATCCAGGCGCCCTGTGATCGAATTGATTTCATCTACCGGAGGGTCAAAATACATTCTAATTTCTCTTTTAAAGATCGAATATGCGCCATAGTAAATAGAATCATTAATAGAGATTACCGCCTGTTGATTATATTCTAAAAATAACATGGGATCAGATCCTAATTTCCCTTTTGTAATATTGATGTCTGAATAGTTAATCTTAAACTCCTTAATCGTATAACTTCCAGTAATCGTGTCGTCTACTTTAGATTTAATATTATACGAAAATATGCCATAACCAATAGGCAGCATGAAAACATATAGAAAAGGAAGCTTATGTACGAATCCTTTTTTCTTCGGAAGTAATGATGTCTTAAACTTACCGCTATTAAGGATAAAAAATTTATAAAGATCTTTTCTATATTCAAATAACAATAAGATAGTTAGAACAAGATCCAAGATTATATGTGAAATGGCAAAGTAAATTTCAAATTCTATATTTAATATGAGAATGTTTAGGCAAATCCCAATGGAAAGTAATAAAGCAATTAATCTTGTTCTTCTAAAAACGATTAAAATTCCTATCAATAGCTCAGCTAAACCAATAAAGATATTGTAATTATATGACCTTCCAAAGAAAGACCACATGTGTTGATATTTAGATATTTCGACTAGCGGTAAAAATGACTCATAATGCAAGATCCTAAATTGCATAAACAGCAATTTGGGAACTCCAAAACAGATCATTTTAATAGATAGATAATAAATGGCCAGATACTTAACAACACCAATTATCTTTTTAGTAAGGTTTGATTTCAATTGATAATTTAATAGTGATAAAAATAAAACGCTTTTATTCTTAAGCTATTGTTTACTAGCTATATTCAATAAATTTTGTCGTTTGCAAACGAATTCAATCGTTTACAAACGTATCTATACGAAAACAATTAGTTTACAGACGGATATAGTTTTAATGCTCATCTATGTTTGCAGGGTTGAAATGAACGAATGATTTTCAATTACAATTAAATTCTATAGTTATGAGCACTTTACGAAACAGCGTTAAATTGATTGGCCATGTTGGCACAGAGCCCGAAATTGTAAATTTAGATTCAGGTAAAAAACTGGCGAAATTTTCTATTGCAACCAACGAGTATTATAAAAATGCCAAAGGAGAGAAGGTTTCTGAAACCCAATGGCATAACCTTGTGGCCTGGGGGAAAACGGCAGATTTGGTCGAGAATTATGTGCCTAAAGGAAAAGAAATCGCAATAGATGGTAAACTTACCAGTAGGAGTTATGAAGACAAAACAGGTACTAAAAGATATATTACTGAAATTATATGCAACGAAATCCTGCTGTTAGGAAAGTAGATCGAATTGGGATTGATTTTAGTGTAAATCAAAAACTCCGTTTTTTTAATCATAGAAAACGGAGTTTTATTTTTAGATTTTTAATGCATTTGTGCCTCGCCGGCACCGCTGGGAATCCTGATGTCCTCAACAATTTGCTGTACATTTTCTGGTGGGGGAGGTGTAAGTCTAGAAATAACTATGGACAGCATAAAATTAACCAGCATGGCAATAACGCCAAAACCTTCAGGCGAAGTGCCAAACCACCATTCACTTTCTGGTAGCGGATCCATAATGCCTATAAGTCCGGTTTTATAAGTGATCATATAAAATAGCATTAGGCTGGTCCCAGCGATCATTCCGGTAACTGCACCTTGTCGATTCATTCTTTTATCGAAAATGCCTAAAACAATAGCGGGGAAAAATGAAGCAGCAGCTAATCCAAAAGCTAATGCGACGACCGCAGCAACAAAACCGGGAGGATAAATCCCGAAGAAACCTGCAACAATAATAGCCACTAATATGCTTATTCTCGCAATCATAAGTTCGCCCTTATCTGAAATATTGGGTTTCAATTGTTTTTTTACCAGATCGTGAGAAACAGAAGTAGAAATCACCAATAATAATCCGGCAGCGGTAGATAAAGCAGCAGCAAGTCCGCCGGCGGCGACCAAACTTATTACCCAGTTAGGCAATTGCGCAATCTCTGGATTGGCTAAAACCATGATATCCTTATCTACATATAATTCATTTTCGGTAGTACTGGGATTGCTAATAATACGTTCACCGTTTGCTCCTCTTTTATCGGTAAAAAGCGGTTTCCCATCCACAGCTTCAGAATTTCGGTACTGAATTTTTCCGTCCTTATTTTTATCGGTCCATGAAATTAAGCCGGTATTTTCCCAATTTTTAAACCAGTCGGGTAAATCCTTATACGCTGTTTCGTTTACCGTTGTTATTAAATTGGTTCTGGCAAAAACAGCAACTGCCGGTGCCGTAGTGTATAAAATGGCAATAATAAGTAAAGCATAGCCGGCAGATTTTCGGGCATCTTTAACTTTTGGAACCGTAAAAAAGCGAACAATAACATGGGGTAAACCAGAAGTGCCTGCCATCAAAGCCAGGGTAATGGCAAAAATATCCCATGTAGATTTTGTGCCGCTGGTATATTCCTTAAATCCTAACTGGGTATGTAATTGATCTAATTGATCTAATAGAAAGGTTCCGTCTTCAACCTTATCACCCATTCCAATTTGCGGAAAAGGATTGCCCGTCATCTGGATAGAAATAAAAATAGCAGGCACCATAAAGGCAAAAATAAGTACACAATATTGAGCAACCTGCGTGTAAGTGATGCCCTTCATTCCTCCTAAAAAAGCAAATACCAGTACCACTGCCATACCAATAAGTACCCCTTTGGTAATATCTACCTGTAAGAATTGAGAGAATACAATTCCCACGCCGCGCATCTGTCCTGCCACATAGGTAAACGAAACAATTAAAGCACAGATAATGGCAATGGTTCGTGCCGAATTAGAGTAATAACGGTCGCCGATAAAATCGGGTACCGTAAATTTTCCAAACTTCCTTAAGTAAGGGGCTAGCAAAAGTGCAAGGAGAACATAACCACCCGTCCAGCCCATCAAATAAACCGACCCATCGTAACCGCTAAAAGATATAAGTCCGGCCATAGAAATAAAAGAAGCGGCACTCATCCAATCGGCAGCTGTGGCCATTCCGTTAGCTAATGGGGAAACTCCACCACCGGCGATATAAAAATCTTTTGTGGAAGAAGCCCGGGCCCAGATGGCTATACCAAAATATAGCGTAAAACTAATACCTACTAAGATCCAGGTCCATAATTGTACATCCATATTTGTAATGTTAAGTTGAGGGGAGTTTTAATATTGTAAAGTTTGATTATTCAGCATATCCATATTTTTTATCCAGTTTATTCATCAATCGTATGTAAATAAAGATGAGGACCACAAAAACATAAATAGAGCCTTGTTGTGCAAACCAAAATCCTAGTTTAAAACCTCCAATCTTATATTGATTTAAAAAGTCTTTAAATAGAATGCCCGCACCAAAGGATACCATAAACCATATGCTTAAAAGTATAACTAGATATTTGATGTTTTCGCGCCAGTATTTTTTAGGTTTTTTATTATTCAAAATCGCATTATGTTAAATAAATCATCAAAATTTAGTAAATAAAATTTATATATTTTAAAAAAATTAGTTTTTAATTATAAATCAGCTATCCTGTATTGTGAGGTGTATAAATATTTTGCTGTTGCAAATCGAGAATGCAGGAACGGAGTTTGCCTTAGGTTTGCGTTTTCTAGCGAAGTACTACTGAATAATAAAAAGCATCTGTTGCCGGGAGAATTTAGATGCAGAGTTCGCTAAATTTATGAAGAAATTGAAAGCAAGCTAGAAATAGATATTTTGCGCCAAACGATAGGTATTGGCGTGTGCCTCGATGATTACTTTTATTTCAGGAGAATAGCCACCACCCATGCTACATTGTACCGGTATTTTAAGATCGTGACAGGTTTGCAATACAAAACGATCACGTTCTTTGCACCCCTCAATGCTACAGGCAAGTCGGCCAAGTTTATCGGTTTCCAGAATATCTACTCCGCACAGATAAAAAATAAAATCTGGTTGTACTTTTTCAATAAGATCGGGTAGTATTTCTTTTAAAGTTTCTAGGTAATACTCATCTTTAGAGCCATCGGGAACTTCGATATCCAGGTCTGAAATTTCTTTTCTAAAAGGGTAGTTTCCTTTACCATGCATCGAAAAGGTAAAAACCGAATCATCATTCTGAAAAATTTCAGCCGTACCATTTCCCTGATGGACATCAAGATCGATAATCAGTATTTTTTTAGCTAATTTTTTCTTCTGAAGATATCTTGCCGCAATTGCCTGATCGTGCAACAGGCAAAAGGCTTCGCCATGGTCGCTGTAAGCGTGATGCGTACCACCGGCAATATTCATTGAAATTCCATTTTCTAGAGCATAATGACAGCCTTCAAGAGTACCACCGGCGATAATGATTTCACGATCTACCAGTTCCTGAGAAAGTGGGAATCCGGTTTTTCTAATCGCTCTTCGATCCAGCGTAAGGTTCGTTAAATTTTCGACATATTCTATGGTATGCACCGCAAGAATGTCTTCCAGATCTGCTGGTTTTGGCTCAAAAAAATGTTGTTGTTCACAAGTACCCTCATGTAAAAGCTGTTTAGGCAGCAAATCGTATTTCTCCATGGGAAAACGATGCCCTTCTGGTAAAGGGTGTTTGTAAATAGGGTGGAAGGCAATTTTGAGCATAGCTTGATTAAAAATCCGCCTAAAGAACTTCTTTAGCCGGTAGATTTGATATTTTTAGAACTCTCTTATTCTATAAGAATCATTGTTTTTATAATAATAGCCATAGTAAGCATGATCATTCCATTTAAACACATTCTCTGCGGTATCGTTATTTTTAAGTTTTTCTGTGAATTTCTTAATTTTATCGAAGACACTTTCTTCAACGGGCCCGTCGATATGTTCAAAATTTTGGTCAAACAAACATTTTATGCGAACAGATTTTCCTCTGGTATATGAAAAGTAAGCACCGGCGTATAAACTAAAATTATCTGAGATATACATTGGCGTTCCCGGCATACCACCCATTCCTGGCATTCCCATCATCATAGGCGCACCTCCTCCTGCTATTTCTATATAACTTCCTATGGTTATGATATTTTATTATCATTTTTAAAAGCTGAAACGCCTATATTCTCATTATCAATTTTTCTTAAAAATTTAGACGTTTTTTTCCAGTTCACGATGCGGAGCAAACCAATCTCCTTCTTTATCCTGAATAATCGGGGTGTTCTTAAAATTAAATTCTTCATCCTTAGTTAGAAATATGTTTTTAAGAACCTCATTAGAGTTTCTATTTTTCACTTCAAAATATAATTCATTAGAATTCGCTACTACCTGATAAATATTATCATCTAATAGAAAAGAATTACTGTGATAATCATCAAGTGAGCTATATTTTGGTTTCTCAAATTGTTTAATTTCGGCAGTATAATTTTTTAGATTTACAGAGATAATAAAGGTTTCAAAAATACTTTTATCCAGGCTAAGATCGAAGCCATTTAAAGTTTTATACAATTTATTAGTTGCACTGGCCATTTCTATACTAATAGGGACTTGATTATCAATTTTTTCAACCTCTATACTTGAACTCATCCCATTGGGACTCAATAGCATCTCATGAAGATCTTTTGAGTGAATATCCTTGATTCTATATTCAAAATCTAGATTTATTTTATTCTTTGATTGTTTTAGGTCATTAAAAGTGTAAATATTTAGGTTCGATGAATTTTTTTCAAGTGTCAATAAATACAGCTTATTGTCTTTACTTAAAGCTTCTATATAGGCTTCTTTTTTGAGTTTGAAATCGAACTCAATTTCTTTGGTTTGTCTGGTTGAAAAATCAAACTGTATGGCTCCATATTTTCTTTTATTTCTATGCTGTAGAAACAATGTGGTTACCTCTCCGTTCTGAACGTAACCTATTATGTTATCATATTTATTCGGTAAACCATCAGATTTAAGTTGTTTTACCTGTTTTACTTCTTTATTGTAGATGTAGGCATTAAACGTTTTGTTATCATCTATAAAAAGGGTTAAGTTCCCATTTTCATCATTTGTTATGGTAAAAATCTCTTCAATAGAACGCTTATTGTCTTTTAGTTCATTTGGAAGGTCGAAATATCTGTTTTGACCTTGGACATTAAAACTAAAATAAATTAAAATAGAGAGAGTGTAAAATTTTTTCACGTTTAAAGCTATTAAAAATTAAAAGCTGCAAATATATTATTTCAAGTTAAAATTCCTATTAAAGCTAAACTTGGCAGGGCATTATTTTTTATTTCATCTCGTACGGGAGTTGAACATTTCATCCGGTTTGTCTAGTAAATATTTCTAAGGTTTTCTTATGAACTTCACCTTAAAATTAAAAGGATCATGATTGCTCTATTTGAGCTTTCGTTTGTTTGGCATGACGTATTGTTCTTTCCAGCAAAGAAGTATAAATTGGTTTATTTCCTAAAAATGCGGTAAAGACCGAAGCAGTTACTGTTGTAATTATCAACGGAAGTGTAAGCTCATAATTTGAAGTGATTTCTATGGCCAGCATGATTCCGGTAAGCGGAGCCCTAACGGTAGAAGCAAATATTGCCGCCATACCGGCTACCGCATATACTCCCGTTTCATTTACTAAATGCGGATTAAAATGCTGAATGGTATATCCGAATATCATTCCTAAAATAGCTCCTAAACTTAATAGGGGTGCAAAAATACCACCGGGAACTCCAGAGCTATAACTTAAAATAGAAAGGATAAATCGCCCCACGAACATAACTATGAGCACCCATATGGTAAAAGAATGCCCCAATACATCTTTAATAGTATTGTAGCCTGCGCCCGTCATATCCGGGAAGTAAATACTAAGTATGGCGATTATAATTCCCAGACCTATACTAAACACTAAAATGGGGTTTTTAAGTTTACCGAAAAGATCCAGTGATTTTAATAAAGCACTATTAAATAGATATCCTATAAAACTAAATAGGAGTCCTAACAAACCAAAAAACCAAATCTCACTGATGTCTGGTGAGCTGAATATTTTAATAGAAAGTGCTGTATCTTCACCGATTAAATAACGGGCGATAAGATCTGACGTTCCTGATCCAATCATTATAGCTGCAACTGAATAAAAATTGAACTTAAAATGACCGTGCATTTCTTCAATAACAAAAACAATTCCTGAAAGTGGAGCGTTAAAAGCCCCTGCAAGTCCTGCTGCCGCTCCTGCCGATAAAAGAGGATTGTTTTGTTCGTCTTCCTGTTTAAAGAGCTCTTTTACCATTTTACCTACATTGGCTCCAATTTGTACAGTAGGTCCTTCTCTTCCCAGAAGCATGCCACTACCCAAAGAGAAAATAGAGGCTATAAATTTTACAGGTAATACTCGTTTCCAGCGGGTAGGCCTAACTTCATCTAAAGCACCCTCTATTTCCTGAATACCGCTTCCGCCAGCTTCTGGGGCAAATTTTTTAACTAAAAAAAGGGCTATTTGAATAGCCCCGATTATTAATAAAATTAGTCCTATACCTTCTAAAATTGGCGATAAAGAAAAATCGAAATTTCCATACAGTTTTTCTCTAAGATTCTCAATTTTAGAGATACATATTCTAAAGGCAGAGGATAGTAGACCTGCAATAATGCCAATAATCAATGAGTAGAGTAAAACTTTTACGTTTTTAGCATCTGCTTTAATATTGCGTTGGGCAACCTTATAAAAATAAGCAGTTTTTCCCATATCCTTGGCGTTGCCTGTTAGGCGCTATCGCTCTATATCATTAATTTATTGTCGCTCCATTTATTACGCCATCTTCATCTGGGTTTACAAAAACCAGTTTGCCTTCAGCATTTTCAGTAAGTAAGATCATTCCTTCACTTTCTACACCTCGTAATTTCCTTGGGGCAAGATTCGCTAAAACGGTCACCTTTTTACCAATTAATTCTTCCGCTTTAAAATGTTCTGCAATACCAGAAACAATAGTTCTTTTGTCTAAGCCGGTCTCTACTTTTAAAACCATTAGTTTTTTGGTTTTAGGCATTTTGCTGGCTTCAAGAATGGTTCCTACTCGAAGATCCATTTTAGTAAAATCTTCAAAAGTAGCCGTATCTTTTTGAGGTTCTACGCTTTCACTTGCTTTAGCATTAGCCACTTTAGAGGCTTCTAATTTTTGTAGCTGTACTTCAATCTTTTCATCTTCAATTTTAGCGAAAAGTAATTCAGCTTTGCCAATTATATGACCAGAAGGCAGGAGTGCTTCTCGAGTGGTGATTTTATTCCACTGCGAAAGTTCTCCTTCGTTAAGATTCCTTTCTTCAGCACTGAATTTTAAAATCTCTTTCAGTTTATTAGAGGTAAATGGTAAAAATGGTTCACTAAGCGTCGCCAGTGCCGATGCGATTTGTAGTGCTACATACATAATGGTTTTAGTGCGTTCTTCATCGGTTTTTACCAGTTTCCATGGTTCTTCGTCAGCTAAATACTTGTTTCCTAGGCGGGCAAGATTCATTAACTCAGCCTGAGCTTCTCTAAATCGGTATTTTTCAATAGAGCTGGCGATTACTGCAGGATAGGCTTTTAAAGCTGCGATAGTTTCTTCGTCTACTTTAGAATATTCTGCCGGAGTAGGAACTTCACCATTATAGTATTTATTAGTTAAAACGACTACACGATTAATAAAGTTACCAAAAATAGCTACCAGTTCATTGTTATTTCTAGCCTGAAAATCTTTCCAGGTAAAATCATTATCTTTTGTTTCTGGCGCATTAGCTGTTAATGCATAGCGCAATACATCCTGCTGGCCAGGGAAATCTTCCAGATATTCATGTAACCAAACCGCCCAGTTTTTAGAAGTCGATAATTTTTTACCTTCTAGATTTAAAAACTCGTTAGCCGGTACGTTTTCTGGTAAAATATAATCGCCATGTGCTTTAAGCATCACTGGAAAGATGATACAATGAAAAACAATATTATCTTTTCCTATAAAATGAACCAATTTGGTGTCTTTATCTTTCCAGTAAGGCTCCCAGTCTTTTCCTTCGCGTGCAGCCCATTCTTTGGTTGAAGAGATATAACCAATAGGTGCGTCAAACCAAACGTACAATACTTTTCCTTCGCCACCTTCAACTGGTACAGGGATACCCCAATCCAGATCCCGGGTGACTGCTCGGGCACGTAAACCATCATCGATCCAGGATTTTACCTGTCCGTATACATTGGGTTTCCAATCAGATTTATGTCCTTCAAGGATCCATTCTTTTAGCCAGCTTTCATATTGGTCTAAGGGTAAAAACCAATGTTTGGTCTCTTTTAATGTTGGCGTAGCACCTGTTATTGCCGATTTTGGATTGATAAGATCTGTTGCGTTTAGCGACGTTCCGCAGCTTTCACACTGGTCGCCATAAGCTTCTTCGTTACCACATTTAGGGCAGGTGCCGGTTACAAAACGATCGGCAAGAAATTGCTTTGCCTCAGCATCATAAAGTTGCTCGGTAGTTTCTTCAATAAACTTCCCATCATCGTACAGTTTTTTAAAGAATGCTGAAGCGGTTTTATGATGAATTTCAGCAGATGTTCTTGAGTAGTTATCAAAAGAAATTCCGAAGTTATTAAAGGAATCCTTAATAATCCCGTCATACTTATCTACGATATCCTGCGGAGTAACTCCTTCTTTTTTTGCCTTAATAGTAATAGGTACTCCATGCTCGTCGCTACCGCAAACAAAAGCTACATCGTGCCCTTGCATTCTTAAAAATCGGGAATAGATATCTGCCGGAACGTAAACTCCCGATAGATGCCCAATATGTATTGGCCCATTAGTGTAAGGCAAAGCTGCCGTAATTGTATATCTTTTTGGCGTGTTACTCATTTTCTGTTTTAACTTTTACTCGATAATCGAGATTAAATATTCCGGTCCCTTTGGTTATTGGGATAACTCGAAATAAAAATTAATTTTTTAATAACTACCTCATGGTTTGCCCTGAGGTAGTTTACCCGGTTCTCCCGGGATTTGATTCATTTTCCCAATTTTATGGGATATTTTTTTGTAAAACTCACCTTCATTTTTGTAAGGATGAATTTTAGGGCGTAAAGGTAAGCAACTGCGTTATAATACGCGTTAAATTCTTGCAAAACACCATGTACTCCTTCAATTTGTTTCTAATTTAGTAATTCAAAAGATCGGCCGATTGCCAATGTAATTATTTTACTTTTTTTATAACCAATCTGTGCAATTTAAATCGTCTTCTGGAGACTAAATTTCAGTAAAAACTAACCAAAAATGAAAAAAATACTTTTATTATTCGTAGTCATAAGTGTTGTGGCTTGTGGCGGAAGTAAAAAAGCTATCAATAGCGATAAGTATACCATAGAATCCCTTCAGCATAAAAACTACGAGCAGATTTTAGGAATGTACAGCGATGCCGATCCAGAAAATGGTAACGATATGATGGAAGAAGGGACTGTAGAGCGGCCTTATACCATACTATATCCTGGGACTAAAGATGAAATTTTAATTACCTGGAAAGATGATGCTAAAACATCTATTTTTGATATTAATTATTCTGAAAACGGAAAATGGAGTTCTGCGACAGGAATTAAAATAGGAACCACTTACGATGAGCTTTCTAAAATAAACGGAAAAGAGGTTAAATTCTACGGATTTGGCTGGGATTATAGTGGCGCTGTAGATTGGAACGGCGGAAAATTAGAAGATTCAAATATCCGGGTGTTTTTAAATCCTGAAGGTAGAATTGCCGATAAATTTTATGGAGACCGAATGATCGATGCTTCTCCTGAGGAGATTAAAGCCTTAAATTTAAAAGTTTCCACAATCATGTACCGTGATTAAGATACAGAAGCTTTAATTATCTTAGATTTTCTTATCGGGAGGAAATAACGCCTGGTTATATGTATTCTTGAAGTAGCATTATCTTTAGAAAATTTTAAAATTATGGCTGGTCATAATGAACTTGGGAAAAAGGGGGAGGGGCTGGCCATTGCTTTTTTAAAAGATAACGGCTATAAAATTCTTGAGAAAAATTATCGATTTCAGAAAGCTGAAGTTGATGTTATAGCTTTTAAAGATAAAGTTCTAGTAGGTGTTGAGGTAAAAACCAGAAGTACTTCGCATTTTGGAAATCCTCAAGATTTTGTAAAAACCGGACAAATTCAGCGTTTGGTTTTAGCGATGAATCATTATGCTGAGGTAAAGGATCTGGATGCTGAAATTCGATTTGATATCGTGGCAATTATCAAAAATTCTGCAGGAACCCGGATCGAACTTATAGAGGATGCTTTTTACTATTTCTGAATTTCTACAAACTCAAAATCCACATCAAATTCGGTGGTTGAAACATTAGCTTTTAGGGTATCATTTTGGAGTTTATAAATGATTTTCTTTGGAAATTCATTTGTGTCATTTTCAGCTATAAAATATTCAGGTTTTAATTCGGAAAGGACAAAGGGAGTAGGAGCTTCGTTCACGCCGGTCACCTGTAGTGTCCATTCATCATTTTCTTTAAACAGTTTTAGATTTTCTTTAAAAATGGTGTCGTCGTCTAACATCGTATAGCCCAATCCCGAATAATAGTTTTTATCTTTTTTCCATATTTCGTAGGTTTTAAAGTCTTCTTCGGCATTTACACGTTTCCATTCTCCAATAAGCCAATCAAAATCCTCTGCATCATTAGTGCATGAAAATAAAAGTAACAGACTGGAAAGAGCTAAAAATAAACGTTTCATAGGGTTTTAAATATTAGATTGTGAAATTAAACAATTTAAATAAAAAAAGCCTGAAGAATATCTCCAGGCTTTGAATATAGATTTAAAAATTTTACCAGATTTTTACGCGATCATCAGGTGCAACATACATCGAATCTCCTTCTTTAATATCAAAAGCTTCATAAAATGCATCGATATTTTGCAAAGGTACATAAGCTCTATACATTCCAGGAGAATGGGGATCTGTTTTAATTCTGCTTTTTAAAGCTTCGTCACGCATTTTAGTACGCCAAACGGTTGCCCAGGAAAGGAAAAAACGTTGCTCTGGTGTAAATCCGTCAATTTTTCCCGGATCACCATGTTCTTTCAGATGCATTTGTAAACCATCATAAGCAGCGTTAACACCACCAAGGTCACCGATATTTTCGCCTAGTGTAAATTCACCATTAATAAAGGTACTGTCCAAAACTTCGATAGCACTGTACTGGTCGGCAAGATCTTTCCCAAGACCTTCAAACTGCGAAAGATCTTCATCGGTCCACCAGTTGTTCAGGTTTCCTTCAGCATCAAAGCGAGCACCGCTATCATCAAACCCATGAGAAATCTCATGACCAATTACGGCACCAATTCCCCCGTAATTTACAGCGGCATCTGCTTTGTAATCATAAAAAGGTGGTTGTAAAATAGCCGCTGGGAATACAATCTCGTTGTAACTTGGATTGTAATAAGCGTTAACGGTTTGTGGCGACATAAACCACTCCGATTTATCTACAGGTTCTCCTAGTTTTGCAATATTTTTAGCGGTACTCCATTTACGGGCGTTCATCACGTTTTGAAAATAAGAACCATCTTTAGATCCTAAGATTTCTAAATCACCATAATCTTCCCATTCGTCTGGATAGCCTACTTTAATAGTGGTGGTATTTAGTTTTTCAATCGCTTTTTTCTTGGTGTCTTCACTCATCCAGCTGAGGTTGTTAATACGCTTTTCGTAAGCCTTAATTACATTAGCGATCATTTCCTGAGCTTTTTCTTTAGCCTCTGGAGGGAAGTGTTTTTCTACATATAGTTTTCCTAAAGCTTCCCCTACTGTACCATTTACAGTACTTAAAGCTCTTTCGTCTCTGGGGCGTTGTTCTTTAGCACCTCTTAAAGTTTTGCTGTAAAAATCCCAGTTGGCTGTTTCGATATCTGTAGACAACATTCCGGCAGCGGCATCAAATGCTGTCCATGTTAGATACTTCTTCCAGGTGTCCACATCATTTTGTGCCAGAAGATCTTGCATGGCTTTCATATAGGCTGGCTGAGAAACAATAATGGTATCTAATTTGCCTGCGCCAATTTCTTCAAAATAAGTATTCCAGTCTATTGCCGGTACCATTTCTTGAAGAGCCGCCACGCTCATTGGATTATAAGTTTTACGTGCGTCACGACGCTCTACTTTATCTAATCTTGGTTTAGCAAGTTTGGTCTCAAATTCGACTACTGTTTTTGCGAATTCTTTAGCATCTTCTTTAGAGTAATCTAGAAACTGCATCATACGGGCAATATGTTCTTCATACTTTGCTTTTTTCTCTTTAGAATCTGAGTCGTCTGCAATATAATAATCGCGATCTGGCAGTCCCAGGCTGCCTGGGTAAAGGTAAGCTGCATTCTGGTTACTGTTTTTAGCATCTGCACTAACCCCAAAAGAGAAGAAACCACCACCGCCGTACTTAGACATTTCTGTTAAGTAAGCCTGTAAATCTTCTTTATTCGAAATTTTATTTACTTTTTCTAAATAGGGTAATACTGGCGCAACGCCTTGCTCGTTGCGAGCCACGGTATCCATAATGGTTTTGTATAGATTTACCGCTTTAGCCTGATCGCTGTTTGCATCCAGGTTCTCGTTGTTAGAAGCTTGATTTAATAATGCTAAGGCATCATCATCTGTAGTTTCACGAAGTTCCATGAAACTGCCCCAGGTAGTCTGGTCACTGGGAATTTCTGTAGCATCAAGCCACGCACCATTCACATAGCGAAAAAAATCATTTTTGGGTGTTGTTGTAGTATCCATATAGGCTACATTGATCCCGTGAATTTCTTCTTTTTCTGTGTTTGTAGACTTTTCCCCGTCTTTACAACCAATTATAGTGGCACCTAATAGGGACAAGCATACTGCATTTGTTATTTTTTTCATTTAATGTTTGTGTGTTTGTAAAATCCTTGCTAATGTAATAAAACAGACGCATTTTTGAATTTTTTGTTACAAAATACAAAGAACCTAGTTTTTTGTTTTTAAAGCCTGCAAGATTCTCGTGTCAAAGTCTTTTTTGATCTTTGTGATCTCTTCAATATTTTCATTTGGAATTTCAATAGAAAGTACATAGTGGGCAATCTTCCAGTTGCCATCGATATATTGCATTACACCAGAACCTCTACAAATGCCCATGTGGGTATCAAGTAATTCGTCAAACCAGGCAATTCCCTTTGTATTGGCCAGATAAATATTTCTTTGTACTGAAGTGAAATCCCATGCTTTGCCTTTCTCAAAATGGGGTTTGGCATAGGCTTTAAATTCTTCTATTTGCCAATTTTCAGTAGCGTCGGTGCCAATAAAAACGGCATCCTTAGTCATTAGATGAAAATAATTTTTAAAATTTGCTTCGGCGGCAGCTTGATGCCAGTGATCGATCACATCAGAAATTTCTGTTTTCGCTTGTTTCGCGTTGGATTGGTAGGGCATTGTTTGGGAAAAACCTGCACAACCTAAATAGCATAAGATAAGAGTGATTAGTTGTTTTTTCATGAGATGTATTTTCGCGGAATATACGATAAATCTCTAGTATTTAATTTTGAGTTGTGGCTTCCAGGCTATCTCTTTTTTGTTGCTGTCTTAAGCGGTTTTCTTCCACCAGGCGATCTAATTCGGCCTCGAAATCTTCAATACTTTCAATAAATAATTCGTTAAGCTGAATATTAAGGTTATTAAAATCCATAGGGATTTCTATGGCAATTTCTTTTACCTCTTGCGGTTTTATGCTTTGCAAATGGGATTTTTGTTCCAGGATTTTAGCTTTTGTAGTAAGTACCCTTAATCTTGAGTTTACGGGCTTGGATGCTAAAGAATCCGGTAGCGTAGCTTGTAATGTTTCCATAAGTTGAGCCCATGCAGAAGAATTATCGATTAAATAATTTACCGATGTGTTTTGAAGCTGTTTCACCTCCTCATTCAAAACAATGTAAGCGGCCCATTTGGAGGCATGCTTTCTTGCGGAGGCTTCTAAAGGTAAAATAGATGTTTCTATAGCAAATTTTTGAGTAAAAGCTGGGGTGGCCCGCGGTTTAGTTTCAGGTTTTCCTTTTTCCGAATCCTGAACGCAGGAGCCCAAAATCATCAATAGTATTCCGAAAATTGCTCGCTTCATTATCAAATTTTGATTTTACAAATGTAAACGATTAAAATACTAAAGCCATATATTTTCTTCATTCTTAAAAATAACATAATTATCGGGTTAGATTAAACGATTTAGCAAATTTTATTCGCAATAAATAAATATATTTGCACAAAATTTTTAAGCGTATGCCTGCAAAAATCTTAATTATTGGCGCCAGTGGCCAAATAGGAACCGAACTTAGCTTAAAACTCCGTGAGATTCATGGTAATGATGCAATTATTGCCAGTGATATTCGAGAAGGAAGTGAAGAGCTTATGGCTAGCGGACCTTTTGAGATTGCTAATGCAATGAATTATGAGCAAATTGCCGGTTTGGTGGAAAAGCACCAGATTCAAGAGGTGTATTTAATGGCGGCAATGTTAAGTGCAACTGGAGAGAAAGCACCAATGAAAGCCTGGGCTTTAAATATGGATTCATTGTTCCATGTATTAAATTTGGCAAAAGATAAAAAGATTAAAAAAGTATTTTGGCCTTCAAGTATAGCGGTATTTGGTCCTTCAACTCCAAAAGAAAATACGCCACAAACTACGGTTATGGAACCTACCACCGTTTATGGTATAAGTAAACAAACCGGCGAGCGCTGGTGTAGTTATTACCATAGAAAGTATGGAGTAGACGTACGTAGCATCCGTTATCCAGGTATAATTAGTTATAAAACTTTACCGGGAGGGGGAACTACAGATTATGCCGTAGAGATTTTTCATGAGGCTATTAAACAAGGAGAATATACCTCGTTTCTTAATGCTTCAACATCCTTACCGATGATGTTTATGGAAGATGCTATAAAAGCTACAGTAGCGATCATGAATGCTCCATCGGAAGCTCTTAAAATAAGATCATCTTATAATTTAGCAGCGATGAGCTTTACACCGGCAATTTTAGCTGAGGAAATTAAAAAGCATATCCCAGCATTTAAAATTTCTTATGATCCGGATTTTAGACAGGATATTGCAGATAGCTGGCCTTCGAAGATAGATGATAGAGCAGCCCGTGAAGATTGGGGATGGTCTAATGATTTTGATATAGCGGCTTTAACTGAAGCGATGCTTAGCGGTGTGAAAACGCAATTAGTGAAGTAAGTATCTTCAGGGCAAGTCTACAAAGCATATAATCTAAACAAGAATTTTTAAAACGAGATATCCCGATAACTATCCGCAACAGCGCGTTTAATTTCCATTATCGGGTAAAATAAATACAAGATAGCATAAAAAAAGCCGCTCACTGAGCGGCTTTGGCATTTGAATACTATATATAATCTAATCTATATGCACTATCCAATAACACGAACCTGATCTGCATTAAGACCTTTTCGTCCTTCTTTCTCAACGTACTCCACTTTATCTCCCTCATTTAGAGTCTCACCGTCGATCCCTGTTACGTGAACGAAGATGTCTCTTCCTGTGTCGTCGTTGGTTATGAATCCGTAACCTTTGGACTCATTAAAAAATTTAACTGTACCTTCCATTGTAATAAAATAATAATTAATAAAGTACAAACATAATATAATATTATAGACCTTGGTTGAATAATAGGTAAACTTTCTGAAATTTTTTCAATTTTTTTGGGGGTATTAATCAATACCTTTATCTCGCATTTTTTTCATATTCTCAGGGCTTAAAGTGTAGTCTTCGAGCTTTTTACCCCTCCATCGTACCACTAAAAATATAGGCATTAAAACAAATGATGCGGTTAGTACGGCAATACCTATAATCTTATCACCTGTTGCAATATCCTCTTCGGCAATTCTAAAATAGAAACCTACTGCTATGGCGATTAAAATCGCTATAACTAAAATTTTCATCACTATCTTCATCGCTCTTCTTTTTATTAAACAGTTACCTCGATTAATTTCTGGCGGTATGCGGTGAGCATTTTTGATTTTGAAATAAAACCAACATACTTGTCATCTTTAACAACGGGGAGATTCCATGCGGCACTATGCTGAAATTTTTTCATGATTGTTTTCATACTGTCGTTTTGCAGATCGATAATGTCTGGTGCCCTTTGCATAATATCGCTTACGGTAATTTCATCGTAAAGATGTTGTTTAAACATTATCGGCCGTATATCATCTAAAAGAATAATTCCCATAAAATTTTCTTCTTTATCAATTACAGGAAAAATGTTTCGTGAAGACTTAATCACACCTTCGTGAATAACATCTCCTAAATTCATATTCACATTTAAAGGAATAAAGTTTTTTTCAATGATCTGGTTAATATTAAGCAAGGTTAATACCGTTTGATCTTTGTCGTGAGTTAAAAGTTCGCCACGTTGTGCCAATTCTAAAGTATAGACGGAATGTGGTTGCACCGTATTGGTAATCATATATGATATTAAGGCAGTGATCATTAATGGTACAAAAAGTTCGTATCCCCCGGTTAATTCGGCGATAAGGAAGATAGCTGTTAAGGGTGCATGTAAAACCCCTGCCATTAAGCCTGCCATCCCTACCATTGTAAAACTACTGGTGGAGATAGGCTCGTTAGTAATGCCTAAATGGTTTACTACTAGAGCGAAACAATGTCCTAGGGCGCTTCCCATAAAAAGTACTGGTGCAAAGATTCCGCCAACACCACCTGCCGCGAAAGTAAGTGAGGTTGCGAAGATTTTGAATACTACCAGTCCTGCAAGTAGTAAAATCACAACCCAGATATTATCGAGAAAATCATTTAAAAAGTTAGTTCCTAAAGCCTGAATATAGTTTTCGGCTAAAAGGTTATTTATAACCCCATAACCTTCACCATATAGCGGGGGAATAAAATATATGATAATTCCCAGTCCTGCTCCTGCCAGTAATAGCCTAAAGAATTTATTTTCAATTTTCCCGAAGATGGTATGTATTTTAAAATAGATCACCGTAAAGTACATCGAGCCTAATGCACATATACAGCCCAGGATCATATAAAATGGTACTTCTGAAATGGTAAAATCGTCCATAAGTTCAAAAGGAAGAATGGTATCTGAACCGAAGAAAAAGTAGGAAGTTAAGATCGCTGATACTGATGCTGTAAGTAATGGCAACATGCTTACCAGGGTAAGATCTAAGCTAAAAACTTCTATGGCAAAAATAATAGCGGCAATAGGCGCTTTAAAAATAGAAGACATCGCTCCTGCGGCTGCACAACCTATTAAAAGTGTACGGGCACTTTGGTTCATTCTAAATAAACGTGCAATGTTAGATCCCAAAGAAGCCCCTGTGGCAACGGTAGGTCCCTCTAGTCCTACAGATCCACCAAAACCAACGGTTATCGGAGCTGTTAGAATCGAACCGTACATCTGGAACGAACGCATAAGTCCCTTTCTTTTTGAAATGGCATATAGTGTAGAAGGTATGCCATGCCCTACTGGTTTTCGTAATATTTTTTTTATAATAAACACCGTTAAGGCCAGACCTATAATTGGGAAAATAAAATAGAATGCGTGATGATAATTCGCAATTAAATTTCCCTCCAGTAGGTTTTGGATAAAATGAGTTAAGTTTTTTATAATAACCGCACCCAAACCCGCCGTAAAGCCAATGATAGCACTAAGAATTAAAATGAACTGCTGTTGCGAAAGATGCTTTGTCTTCCACAGTAAAAATTTTTGTAATCCAGGAACCGCTTTTAAAAACATCTGCTACACCTCCAATTTTAGGATATTACGAAAAAATCCTGCTCTAAAGCAGGATTTCAGTTTTATTCAATATTCAGTTTTAAGCTTAATTCTTTTAGTTGGCTTTCATCTAATTTTGATGGAGCATCAATCATTACGTCGCGGCCGGCATTGTTTTTTGGAAAAGCGATAAAGTCCCGAATAGTTTCCTGGCCACCAAGAATGGCAGTTAATCTATCAAAGCCAAATGCAATTCCACCATGTGGTGGTGCACCGTATTGAAAAGCGTTCATTAAGAACCCAAATTGCTCTTTAGCTTCTTCTTCAGTAAAGCCTAAATGAGAAAACATTTTAGATTGTGTTTCTTTATCGTGAATTCTTATAGAACCACCACCAATTTCATTACCATTTAATACGAGATCATAAGCATTAGCCCTTACTTTTCCCGGATCGGTAGCTAAAAGAGGTATATCTTCAGCTTTAGGAGACGTAAATGGGTGGTGCATGGCATGGTAACGTTCTGTTTCTTCATCCCATTCTAGTAAAGGGAAGTCAATTACCCAAAGCGGAGCAAATTCATCTGGATTTCTAAGGCCTAGTTCGTTACCAAGATGCATACGTAATGCACTTAATTGAGATCTTGTTTTATTGGCATCACCAGCCATAACTAAAATCAGATCGCCGGGTTTTGCGCCCGTGGCCTGTGCCCATTCTTTTAGATTTTCTTCCGTATAAAATTTATCTACAGAAGATTTTAAGCTTCCATCATCGTTGTATTTAGCCCAAACTAGTCCGTTTGCCCCAATTTGCGGGCGTTTTACCCAACTAATCAAAGCATCGATTTGCTTTCGGGTATAAGAAGCTGCTCCTGGAACAGCGATACCTACAACGAGTTCTTGCTGATCGAAAACATTAAAGCCTTTATTCTTTGCAATATCGTCTAACTCGGCAAACTCCATCCCAAAGCGAATATCTGGTTTGTCATTACCATATTTGCGCATTGCTTCATCATAAGTCATGCGTGGGAAGGCATCAATAGTTATATTATTGATTTCTTTTAGCAGATGGCGAGTTAAGCCTTCAAAGATATTTAGTATGTCCTCCTGTTCCACAAAAGCCATTTCACAGTCGATTTGTGTAAATTCTGGCTGTCGATCGGCTCTTAAATCCTCATCTCTAAAACACTTTACGATCTGGAAGTATTTATCCATTCCTCCAACCATAAGCAATTGCTTAAAAGTTTGTGGCGACTGTGGTAAGGCATAAAACTGCCCTTCATTCATTCTACTTGGAACTACGAAATCACGAGCACCTTCAGGAGTGGATTTAATAAGATAGGGTGTCTCAACCTCAATAAATCCCTGGTTAGATAAATAATTTCTAACCTGCATCCCTACTTTGTGTCTAAAAATCAGTTTGTTTTTCACCGGATTTCTTCGAATATCAAGATAGCGATACTTCATTCTTAGATCTTCACCGCCATCGGTCTCCTCTTCAATAGTAAAAGGTGGCGTTAGTGATGCGTTTAAAATCGCAAGTTCTTTTACCAAAACTTCAATCTCACCTGTGGCGATATTAGGGTTTTTGGATTCCCTTTCTATCACATCACCTTTTACCTGAATTACAAACTCGCGGCCCAGGGTTGCAGCTTTCTTCATCAAATCTTCTGAAGATCTTTCTTCATCAAAAATAAGCTGGGTAATTCCGTAGCGATCACGAAGATCCACCCAGACCATAAAACCTTTATTTCTAATTTTTTGCACCCATCCTGAAAGCGTTACCTCGTTCCCGATTTTGGAAGAATTAAGCTCACCGCAAGTATGACTTCTGTACATAGTTGTTTTCGTAAAATTTTAGTGGGGCAAAAGTAATAAGTAAATGTGGTTTGAGTAAATAAACAGACTAAAATTAATCACTATGTAAACTTAATGACACTAAATAATTTTAATTAATATGCTTAAAATCATTGTGTTACAGGTTTAATGTTAATTTAATGTTATGTAATTATTGTTTTAATGTAAATTTTGTATTATATTTGTTACTATAAGATTAATAGATAGCATAATGAAGACGATAAAAAATACAATGATTGCTGCACTAATGATGATAGGAGGAGCAGCTATCGCACAAAACGGAGTTAAAAAACCTGTTTTTGAAAAACAGGGAGATTTAATAAAAGGAACATATTATTATGAAGACGGAAGTATTAGGCAGGAAGGTACGTACAAGGAAGGGGAGCTCCACGGAAAATGGGTTTCTTACAACGAGAATGGTGAAAAGACAGCATCCGCGGAATATAACAATGGTGCAAAAACTGGTAGATGGCTTTTTTGGGAAGGTGATAAGATTAAGCAGGTAGAATATAAGTCTAACCAAATCGTATCAGTAAATGATATTTCATCTAAATCTTCGCTAGCAATAAACGAAGAATAGAGATTGATTTTAGTTTAATAAAAAAGCCCCGATTGTTTGACAATCGGGGCTTTTTTTACTTTCTAAATATAATGAATATACCAGAAATGCCGGCATAGTTTATATTTAGCTTTTGGCCAGTTTTTGTTCTTTTCTGGCCAATTTTTTATCTCTGGTTTTAACCTTTGCACGATTTACAAGATAGAACATGACCGGTACGACGATCAATGTTAGGAAGGTCGCGAAAACCAGTCCGAAAATCACTGTCCAGGCTAAAGGTCCCCAGAAAATAACATTATCTCCTCCTATATAAATACGTGGATCATAATCGATCATTAATCCAAAAAAATCAATATTTAATCCTATTGCTAATGGGATTAATCCAAGAACAGTAGTGATTGCTGTTAAAAGTACGGGGCGTAACCTTGATTTACCGCCACGTACAATGCAATCAAAATATTGTGCTCTTGTAAGCAGCTCGTCGTCTTCTAAACCAAGTTCGTTTTTCTTACGGTCTATAAGGATTTGGGTATAGTCAATAAGAACAATAGCATTATTCACTACAATACCGGCCAGAGATATAATTCCCATCATGGTCATGATAATCACAAAGTCCATCTGGAAAATAATTAATCCGAAAAATACGCCCACCAAACTTAATACTACCGCACTAATAATGATTATCGGTTTGGAAATCGAGTTAAATTGGGCTACTAAAATCAACAAAATTCCACCTATAGCAATAAGTAAGGCTTTTAATAAAAACGCCATATTGTCTGCCTGTTCTTCCTGCTCGCCCGTAAAGGCAAAACTCATATCTTCTGGTAATTCGTAATTCTGAAGTTCGGTTTTTAATTGCTGTACAATTTCGTTTGCATTATAATCACCCAACACATTAGAATAAACAGTGATTACTCTTTTTAGATCTTTTCTTTTGATCGAGCTGAAAGAGGAGGCAACTTCAGTATTTACCAATGCTGAAATTGGAACCTGTACCAATTGCCCATTATTTTGATCTCTAAAGGTAATGGGTTGATTGAACAGCGCATTTTCATCGTATCTAAATTTTTCGTTGAAGCGCACATTTACTTCATAATCGTCGTCTCCTTCTTTATAGGTAGAAACTTCTTCCCCATAAATCGCCCTACGTAAGGTTTGCCCAACAGCGACCGTAGAAACACCAAGTTGACCTGCTTTTCTGCGGTCTACAATAACTTCAAGTTCAGATTTAGATTTGTTAACATCGATTTTTAGCTCTTCTATTCCTTCTATGCTCAATCTCTGAATATAGGAGCGCATATTTTCGGCTTCAGCCAGCATTTCTTCGTAATCTTCGCCCTTAATTTCAATATTAATTGGGTAACCGGCAGGAGGGCCTGCAGCATCTTTCTCAACGATAATCGAGGCCCCGGGAAAGCCGTGAACGGCTGCGCGGATTTCCTCCATTACATCACTACTTCTTACGCCTCTACGTTCATTAAATTCACGCATAGACAAAGTGATTTTACCCTTATGAGGCATTTCATTTTGTTGGCCGCCATCGGTCTGCGGGTTTCCAGCACCTTCACCTACCTGAGAAATAGCCGACTCTACCATATAATTGTAGCCGTCATCATTATATTTTTGGATGACATCGTAGATTCTTTTTTCAACCTGTTTAGTGAGTTGATTGGTTTTTTGGATATCGGTCCCTTCCGGATATTCGATATAAGTGATAATCTGTTTCGGTTCATTTTCCGGAAAAAACAATACGTTAGGTTGTACTGCGCCAATTAGGATAAAAGAAAGGATTAGCATAATCACGGTGCCAAAGAAAAACGCATAGGCTCTTTTACCGCTTAGAGCATATTTTAATGTATTCTCATAACGGTTTTCCAGTTTTTTTAAAGCCGTATACTGAAAATAGGATATCGCTTTTGTTAATACATACTTATAAAGCCATAGTAATATAACCAAAAGGATTAAAATATTTCCAATGCCTCTAAAAGCCCCTATATCCAGTAAAAAACCACCTAATAAGAGAACAATTCCTAATGCTCCCAATATTAGGGATAATCGTATAAGTTTCTTTTTGGTGATCTCTTCCTCTTCGGTTTTCATAAATTCTGAGGTAAGCATCGAGTTGATGATCAATGCTACAAACAGCGATGAACCTAGTACAATAGATAAAGTGATTGGAAAGATGACCATAAACTTACCAATGGTGCCGGGCCAAAGTCCTAATGGGAAAAATGCAGCCAGAGTGGTTGCGGTCGAAGCGATAATAGGCCATGCTATTTCTCCAAGACCCTGCTTGGCCGCCTGTCTTCTGGGCATCCCTTCGTCCATTAAAGTATATACGTTTTCTACCACAACAATACCGTTATCTACCAGCATTCCCAGCCCCATAACCAGAGCGAAAAGTACCATGGTGTTTAGGGTAAAGCCAAGGCTGGAAAGTACAATGTAAGATAGGAACATAGAAAGTGGAATGGCTAAACCAACAAAAAGTGCATTTCTAAAACCTAAGAAAAACATTAATACCAAAACCACTAGTATCACCCCAAAGATGATGTTATTTACAAGGTCGTCTACCTGTGTTTGCGTTTGAGTGGATTGATCGTTAGAGTACGAAATATGAAGGTTTTCTGGGAGATAATCTTCCTGTTCTGTAGCGATAATTTTTTTAATATCTTCTACCGCCTCGATCATGTTTTTTCCACCACGCTTTTTGATGTCCAGCATGACTACAGGCTCCCCGTACTCTCTGGCAAAAGTTGTTGGATCCTTCTCTTTAAAATTGATTTCAGCGATATCTTTAAGGAAGATATTTCCTCCTTCACGTTTTACAATAACGTTTTCTAATTCTTTTGGATCCTGTATTTCTCCTACGATCCTGATGTTCTTTTCAACACCACTGGTAATAATATTTCCGGCAGAAATGGTTTTGTTTTCCATACTTACCGCATTTATAATATTATCGAAACTTACCTGTGATGCAGACATTTTGTAGACATCTACGGCAATTTCAACCTCCATATCCTCAGCACCACGAATACTGGCCTCTTTTATCTGCGGAAGTAATTCGATTTTTTCCTGAAGATATTCAGCATAAGTCTTTAATTCCTGAACGGGATAATCACCGGTTAAGTTAATATTCAGAATAGGCATTTCTTCTGAAATATTAAGATCGAAAATGTTAGGTTCTACTTTAGCTCCATTATCTAAAGTAGGCCAGGTAGTTTCGGCTTTTACTAAATCTACCTTATCTTTTACTTTTGTTTTGGCGACATCTACACTAATATCTTCTTCAAACTCTACAATAACAATAGAATAATCCTGAAGGGTGGTCGAGGTAATTTCCTTGATGCCGGCTATATTATTAAACTCTTCCTCTAAAGGTTCTGTGATAAACTTCTCTACATCTTCAGCCGAGTTTCCGGGGTTTACCGAACTTACGTATATTTTAGTTTCTACGATTTCCGGAAATGCTTCCCGCGGCATCCCGTAATAAGAAAGCAAACCACCCAGCATAATGATCGCAATAATAACGTACACCGTCATTTTGTTGTCGATTGCCCAGGAGGAGAGCTTAAATTCTTTATCTAAATTGCTCATGTGTTACTTTTTGCTGATTTTTACTTCCTGTCCGTCTCTTAAACTTTTGCTACCTTCAACAATTAGGATTTCACCCGGCGATAGACCTTTTGTTACTTCCATCATGTTATTATAAACGTAACCGGTTTCGATGACATTTTTCTGCGCTACACCGGTGCTGTCTGTTTTTCTTTCTAAGGTATAAACCAGACTTTCGCCCATTGCATTTTTTTGTATGGTGCTTTCAGGAATGGTGATTGCAGATGCTGCTGTATAATCATTAAGCAGTATAGTGGCAATTTGGTTAGGGCGTATAAGCTTATCAGGATTTGGGATGGCTATTTTTACTCTAAAGGTGCGGTTGTTTGCATTAATATTGCTGCCAACGTCTGTAACTTTGCCATCATATTCTTTGTTTACCGAGCTAATCATTACCTTCACAAAGGTTCCTCTTTGAATTTTTGGGAGGTAATTTTCAGGAACCGCAGCCTCAACATACATATTATTAAGATTTATGATTCTGAAAAGCTGACTTTGTCCCGGGCTTACAACTTCTCCCTGATTGCTAATTATATTATCGATCACACCGCTAAAAGGGGCGGTAACCGTAGTTTTAGCAAGTTGAGATTGTAATTGTTCGGCTGCTTTTTGGGTAGCTTCAAAGTTGGTTTTTGCTTCTAAAAACTGGATTTCAGATCCTATATTCTGTTCCCATAGCCTTTTCTGGCGTTCATAAGTTGTTTTGGCTAATGTTGCCTGTGCCTGTGCCTGTGCCACCTGACTTGATAATCCGCCATCATCGATTTTTGCCAGAACCTGACCTTTATTAACACGATCACCTTCTTTGACATATACATTTTTTAAAATGCCGGAATATTCTGGATAAATAATAATATTCTCGTCGGTAGCAACATTCCCCTGCACTTCAGCAAAATGTTCGAATGTGCTGTCTTTTAAAGTTGTTACAGTGACCAGATTAAGGTTTTTGTTTTTATCTAATGTATTTATAGCTTCATCCAGTTTATTAATGTCTGAAGTTATTGCGCTTTGCTCTTTACTTAATTCAGATTTTCTGGCTCTTATCTCCTTAAGGTTACCTTCTTCAATAAGGTCGTCTACAGATTTTTTGTTTTCGTTACCACAGGCGGCTAACAAAAGAGAAACACTTAAAATTGCTGCTAATTTTTTCATATGGCGGGGGTAGTTATTCTTTTTCTTCATATTTAGTGGTGTCTAATAAATTCTCTAACTCAACTTTGCTAGTGATTACATTCAGCATAGATTGCAGGTAGTCCTGTTGTGCGGTATATAATTGTCTTTGTGCTTCATTGAGTTCGAAACTGCTGGCAACGCCTTCTTTGAACTTTATTTTGTTTTTATTTTCAATACGTTCGGCTAAATCCAGATTTTTTTTCTGAACTTCATAATTGTCGAGACTATATTCATATTCTGTTTTAGCCGAATTTATTTGTTGTTTCACCTCGTTTTTTGTGTATTCCAGATCGGCCAGTGCCTGCTCTAAAGCAATTTTCTTTTGCTGTGTTCTTGCCGAACGCATCCCACTACTAAAGATGGGAATATTTAAGCTTATACCTAAAATGGACTGATTGAAATATTCCTGATTATCATTTAAAAAAGTAAACTTCTCGCTAAATCCCTGGTATCCATAATTTACATAGCCGGTAAGGGAGGGCAAGGCTTTTGCTTTTTCCAATTTCACTTCAATCTCAGCAGATTCTGCCGTGTTTTTGGCAATTCTAAAGTCGATATTCTCTTCTACTGGAGTGTTTTCCTGTAAGATCGAAAGATCAAAATATTGTATGGCCAGCGACTCTAGCGCTTCTGTTAAAACCAAATCGGTTTCTACAGGAAGTCCCAAAGAGATATTTAGCATTTCATAAGCAATATCCAACATTCGCGTACTCCGGTTCAAGTTGTTTTTTAGGGTTAAGAGTGTAATTTCAAGCTGCTCTACATCTTCCTGTTCTGCAAGTCCGTTCTCGTAGGTTGCTTTAGTATCATTATAGGTGCTTTGTACACTTTCTACGTTTTTTTTAAGGATGGCAACATTTTCTTCAGCTAATAAAACATTGCCATAGGCATTAATGATTCCTTTTTTAACTTCCTGATCGGTTTTTGTTTTGGCGTTCTCGGTAATCTGGAGCAAGGTTTTTGCAGACTGGATCCCTACAAGGTAAGAGCCGTCAAAAATTATCTGGTTCCAGGTTGCGGTAGCATTCATACTTTGCTGGGTACCAAATGTGACAGGTACAAAAGTTCCCGGCTCACCACCGGTAATTTCTGCAGGAAGTAAAGTAACCGGTTGTTTTATATAATTTTGATAATCTACATTGCCGCTTACTTGAGGCAAGCCTTGTGCAATGATTTCCCACTTTTGTTTTAAGGAAATTGCGATGTCTTTTTGCGCTTTGGCTGCTTCGATATTATGTTCTAGCCCATATCGTATAGCTTCTTCCATAGAAAAAGAAAAGGACTGCTGAACTTCTTCATTTTCCTGGGCTGCTGTACCAATGCTGCAAAAAAGAGCTAGACTAAATAAAATTTTAATCGGTAGGTGTTTCATTTTTGTTTGTTAGATCTTCTAAGATTTCTAATCCTTTTTTTGTTGCAATTGCTCTTATATGATAATCTATGTATAATTGAAATAATTCTGCTTTAGTATATTTTTCTGAAGGAAAAATATGGGGATTCCTTATTAAATGCATACATTCATTGTAGAGCTTACAGGTAAAATCAATATTTATTTCTTTGCGGAATAATCCTTCTTTTACTCCCTTTGTTACATTTTCCCATATACTACATTCTACCATGGCAGATCTTTCACTTTCCACTTTTTTAAATATTTTTGGATAGTACTTTTGTAATTGAAATTGTGGAGAGGTTTTTTCGTCTTTTAGGAAAATTCCGATTTGCTTTTTTATTTCAAATAATTCTTCAATCGAATTGAGGTTTTTACTTTTTATTGCGCTGATACTTTTTTGAATAATATCCAATAGGTTATATACCACATCGGTCACTAATTTTGTCTTGGTTGAATAATTGGCATAGATGGTTTTTTTTGAAATACCCAACTTTTCAGCAATATCATCCATGGTGATGCTTTTAAAGCCAAATTCTAAAAACATCTCGGTAGCCATATTTAAAATTGTTTCTTTCAAGGCGATTAAGGTTTTTAATTTTTCGACAAATTTAGATTACGGAAACTTTAAAAACAAATAAAGTTTCCATGGTTTTTAAGAAGGTATGGTCAAAAGCTTGAAGCTTGCAAGGGATTAATTTCTAGAATTCCTTATATAAAAAAAGACAGCCGGAATCCCAGCTGTCTTTAAACTTTGTGATGCTAATTTTTTTATTTCACCACTAATGTTACATCTACATTTCCCCTTGTGGCATTCGAATAGGGGCAAACCTGATGCGCTTGGTTTACCAGTTCTTCTGCCTTGTCTTTTTCTACACCGGGCATTTCTACTTCCAGCGTAATATCCAAGCCATAAGCCCCATCATTATTTACAAGATGAACTTCGGCAGTAGTTGTAGTGGTCGATTTTATTTTTTCTTTGTTTAAAATCATTAGTAGTGCATTGTCAAAACAGGCGGCATAGCCTCCAGCAAACAAAATTTCGGGGTTTAGGTAATCGCCTTTTGGTCCTCCTAGGGATTCGGGCGTACGAACTTCAATGTCCAATACCCCGGTCTCTGATTTTACGTGGCCGCTTCGGCCTCCTGTGGCACTCGCGCGTGCCGTGTACAATTTTTCCATTTCTAATTTTTATTTGTTTTTAAATGATTTAAGATTTCAGGATGGTCAATAAATGATCCAATCGCTCTTTCCAGTCTTCATATTCATGCTGATCCACCAACAGGCAATTAATAAGTGTTTCCGGTATTTTTTCGGCTTTCGCTTTTAAAGCCTCTCCAATTGAGGTAAGATGTATATGGACATTTCGCTCATCGGTTTTACTTCGGGTACGGCTTAAGTATTTCTTTTCTTCCAGTCTTTTTAATAATGGGGTTAATGTCCCGCTATCCAATAAAAGCTGGCTTCCCAGCTCTTTTACGGTAATTTCCTGTTGTTGCCACAATACCAGCATAACCAGGTATTGCGGATAGGTAAGGTTAATTTCATCCAGCTTTGGCCGGTAATGCATGGTAAGCTGCCGCGAAATAGCATAGAACTTAAAACAAAGTTGGTCGTCGAGGGTAAAAGCTTTCATAATTAGATTGTGTACAATTAAGTTGTGTAAAACTATAAAATATTTAGAAGAACATAAGTCTTTTTGTGATTTATTTATGTTTTGACATCACATTCCATTATCATCTATTATTTGATAGCATATACAATTAGCATTTTTGAAGCGATAGTATATTAAATTTGTTATCTTGAAATGCAATAAGTATTGATAGATAATGATGCAGGATTATACTATACGTGATATTATTGATTACCGTAAAATAAGCTGGAACAAGTCAGATGAATTTTTCTATTTAACAGCCATCCCGAAAGTTTTTGAGGAATATGCATTAAAGCCCAATTACTTCTCCTACGGTTTGCTTCAAAGTGGCTCTATAAAAATAGAAGTAGATCATAAGGTTTTTTTAATTAAAGGGCATTCCCTATTGGTTTATAGGCCCAATCAAATTATACGTATCCTTGATATAGAACCTGGCACCAAAGGCTCTTTTATCCTTTTTACCAAGCAGTTTTTGGATTATCTAAATGAAAATATTTTCTCAGTTTCAAAATTTTCATTTTTAAGCTATCAATTTGATTCCTGTGTACATCTATCTGCCTTAGATTATTACCAGCTTAAAGACGTTTTCAGGAAAATATTTGATTTAATAATTGGTACTTCAAGTGAGCGTTGGGAATATATAGCCCGTAATTTGATTTCAGTACTGGTTTATGAAACTCAGGATGTGCTAGAAAATTATAAAAAAAAGGATATATCAACAGGTACAACTTCAGGGAGTATGCTCTCTTCTAATTTTAAAAAATTGGTGGCAGAGCATTATAAATCTATGCGAAACATCTCCTATTATGCGGCTGAATTAAATATAAGCATCAATTATTTACATAAGCTGATAAAAAAGCAAACAGGAAGCACGCCTGCCGCTATAATTAATTTAAAATTAATGAACGAAGCAAAGTCATTACTCTCATATACTCATTTGAATATAAGTGAAATTGCCTATGAGCTTAACTTTAGTGATGTATATGCATTTAGTAAATTTTTTAAAAAGCAAACGGGAATATCCCCTAGCTTGTTTAGGCAAGATATACAACTTACATTAAATTAACACCCCTATACAAAAAGGTAAATATTTTACAATTTTGGATAAACAGCTTGTTTTTATCTTTCAATACCTTCATTTAATTAATTTAAAATGAAGTTAGTAATGAATAGATTAGATGGTAAAGTAGCAATAATAACAGGGGCTTCACAGGGCATGGGAGCATCACATGCGCGTAAGTTTGTTGCAGAAGGAGCTAAGGTAATAATGACGGATATAAATGAAGAAGGAGGACTTAAAATCGCAAAGGATTTAGGAGAAAATGCCCTCTTTGTAAAGCATGACGTTACCCAAGTACAGGATTGGAAAAAAGTAGTTGAAGAAGGGGAAGAAAAATTTGGACCTATTAATGTACTGGTGAACAATGCAGGTATTCTAGGGCCCTTGTCCAAAACAGAAGAGTTAAAAGATGAGACTTATCTAAAAATATGCAGTATCAATCAGCATGCGGTTTTTTATGGCATGAAATATACATTGCCTTCAATGCTTAAAGCCGGGATAGGATCTATAGTAAATATATCTTCCATTGCAGGAATTGTAGCCATTTACGGTTATCCAAATTTAGCTTATATGGCAAGTAAATTTGCGGTAAGGGGAATGACAAAAGCTACCGCGGTGGAGTATGCAGATAAAAATATACGTGCCAATTCGGTCCATCCAGGATTTATTAAAACACCTATGATGGCAGAAGCCACAGACGAAGAAGGTGGGGACGCGACTAGTATTATCCCTTTAGGTCGCCTGGCACAATCTGAAGAAGTAAGTAATCTTGTGATCTTTCTTGCTTCTGATGAATCATCATACATGACGGGTACAGAGCAAATAATAGATGGAGGGATGAGTGTGCGTTAAACCTATTTAAATAAAACTTCTCCTTAAAACCTCTCTTTTTGGCTTTAGAGAGGTTTTTTTAGTTTCCTTTTTTAAAATCAAATTCAAATGACCGGTTTTTTTATAGATAACACCATTATTCAATAATCCCTGTTTTAGCAAATGCCATCTTTGATTCTTAGCTGCATAAATCATGGAAATAATATTAAAGCCGGTAATTTTTGTCTATTTCCAGACTTATCCTAAAGCGGTTTTTGGAAAGCTTTTTTTGCCATATTCAATAAAAAAGAATTGCATTATTTTATAAAACTATAAACGATAAGCTTAAAAACATCTGCAATTGGCATATTCCATGAACAGGAACTTTAGGAATTTCTTTTGGCGTATTATTTCTTGCTTTTAAGAACACAATATCAAATTTTCAGTACCAAACATTAACCAATAGCTTCCTTTTTTATCAAGCACAAGGGATTAAACATCCCTTAAAATTTGAAATCATGGTAATTGTGGTATTTTAGCTGAAAAAATTTATTTTAATGCTGGCTATTTCAGAGTATCGAGAGGCTTTTATCGACTATCTTGAAAATAAAATTGAGGTTAAAGAACCTAAAAACCTTTACGAGCCAATGGTTTATATCCTTGGTCTAGGAGGCAAGCGTTTAAGGCCTGTGCTGGTCTTGATGGCAACAGAAATTTTTAACAAGGATTATAAGGAAGCCCTGGATGCTGCACTGGCGATAGAGATTTTTCATAATTTTTCCCTGGTTCACGATGATATCATGGACGATGCTCCTTTGCGAAGAGGGAAGGCAACCGTTCACGAAAAATGGGATGTGAATACCGGTATACTTTCTGGGGATGCTATGCTTATAAATGCCTACCAGCTTTTTGAGAATTATGAAGGAGATACGTTTAAAGAATTAGCACAGCTTTTTACCAAGACAGCCATAGAAGTTTGTGAAGGGCAGCAATACGATATAGATTTTGAAACCAGGGATGATGTAAGTATAGACGATTACCTTAAGATGATCGAATATAAAACCGCTGTACTGGTAGGGGCTTCTTTACAAATGGGCGCCATTGTAGCTGGGGTAGATGAAGAATGTAAAAAAGCTATTTATCAATTTGGAAGGCTTTTAGGGATCGCTTTTCAGCTTCAGGACGACTTTTTGGATGCTTTTGGTGATCCAAAAACTTTTGGGAAACAGGTAGGGGGTGATATTATCGAAAATAAGAAAACCTTTTTATATCTAAAATCACTAGAGGTGTCTGCTGAAGATGATGCCAGGCAGTTAGAATATTTATACTCTATAAGCCCCGAAGATAATTCTGGAAAGATCGAAACCGTAAAATCTATTTTTCAAAAAAGCGGTGCCGCAAAATTAACAAAAGAAGAGATCGAAAAATATACCATTATGGCTTTTGATGTTTTAGAAAACATTTCTATCGCTGAAGAGAAGAAGAAGCCGTTGCGTGATTTTGGCAACATGTTAATGAAACGTACAGTTTAAATATCAAGGCTTATTATTTCGTAATCTTTAGATGATTTTAAAAATAAAAGCTGCTAAAGTTAAAACGATCTTATATTATCTGGTTTTATTTAAATTTTAATCTCTTTCTAATTCTCTTTCCAATTTAAATTATCATATTCGTAATGGATTATGCGATTTGGTGCTCAAGAGGCCTTATCTCTATGTTAAATTTATTTTAATGTATAAAATAAAACTATTGAATGCTGCAAGCAGTTTTTTGTAAAAATTGTATTTTTGCTGTGTTTTACACTTTATAGAAACATTAGTTTCCACTTATGGACAGATTTTCATTTCTAAATGCCGCGCATACTGCATATTTTGCTGAATTATACGATCAATATTTACAATATCCTGATAGTGTAGAGCCCAGTTGGAGAGCTTTTTTTCAGGGTTTTGATTTTGGTATGGAGCAAAATGATGTTTCATCAGAAACTTTAGGATCAGCTCCTGTATCGATTGAGGAAGGCGAAATGCCTGAGCATGTTTACAAGGAGTTTCAGGTTATAAGGCTTATTGATGGTTATCGTACTCGCGGACATTTATTTACCAAAACAAACCCGGTTAGGGAGAGAAGACATTACGAACCAAGACTTAACATTGAGAATTTTGGTTTAAGTGAGGAGGATTTAGATACTACTTTTAGTGCGGGTGATATTTTAGGTATTGGTCCCAAAAAACTAAAAGAAATTATTCAGCACCTGGAGAATATATATTGCGATGCTATTGGAGTAGAGTATATGTTTATTCGAAAGCCTGAAGAAATTGATTGGATTCAGAAAAAACTGAATGTAAATGAAAACCATCCGGATTTTGATTCGGAAAGGAAAAAGCAAATCCTTAGAAAGCTTAATGAAGCGGTCTCTTTTGAAGGTTTTTTACATAGAAAATATGTTGGTCAAAAGCGATTCTCTTTAGAAGGAGGAGAGACTTTAATTCCGGCATTAGATGCCTTGATTGAAGGTGCTGCTGAAAAAGGCGTTAAGGATTTTGTAATGGGTATGGCTCACCGTGGTCGTTTGAATACACTTACAAATATCTTTGGTAAATCTGCGAAAGATATCTTTAGCGAATTTGATGGTAAGGATTACGAACAGGATATTTTTGATGGTGATGTAAAATACCATTTGGGTTGGACTTCTTGTCGCCAAACTCAAAGCGGAAAGGAAATCAATATCAATATTGCGCCAAACCCTTCTCATTTAGAAACGGTAGGTCCGGTAGTAGAAGGTATTGCCAGGGCTAAAAGAGATCGAAGATATAGCGGCGATCCCTCTAAAGTTTTGCCAATCCTGGTGCATGGTGATGCTGCTGTTGCTGCGCAGGGTGTTGTATACGAAGTCGTACAAATGGCTAAGTTAGATGGTTACGAGAATGCCGGTACTATTCATATCGTTGTAAATAATCAAATAGGTTTTACAACAAATTATTTAGATGCAAGATCTTCTACTTATTGTACCGATGTTGCAAAAGTAACTCTATCTCCTGTACTTCATGTAAATGCAGATGATGCAGAAGCTGTTGTGCATGCAGTGCTTTTTGCGTTAGATTTTAGAATGGAATTTAAGCGAGACGTATTTATAGATCTATTAGGATATAGAAAATACGGGCACAATGAAGGTGATGAGCCAAGATTTACACAGCCTAAACTTTATAAAGCAATAGCAAAGCATAAAAATGCAAGAGATATTTATGCGGAAAAACTAATAAAAGCAGGGATGATCGATGAATCCTACATCGAAAAACTTGAAGAGGATTATAAGCAAAAGCTCGAGGAAGATCTAGAAGATTCCAGAAAAGAAGACACCACCAGAATCACACCTTTTATGGAAGATGAATGGGGTGGCTACGAAAATGTACAGGAAGATCGCATGATGGAAGATGTTGATACGACTGTAAAAATGGAAGAGCTAGATCGCGTTGCCAAAGCCATTTCTAAATTGCCTGAAGGTAAAAAGTTCTTACGTAAAATAGAGAAAATCATCAATTTACGTGAACAAATGTATTTTAAAGATAATAGGCTGGATTGGTCTATGGGAGAACATCTGGCCTATGGAACTCTAATGGCTGAAGGCTATAATATAAGAATTAGTGGTCAGGATAGTGAGCGTGGTACGTTTTCACACCGTCATGCGGTACTAAAAGTAGAAGATAGCGAAGAAGAAATTATCCTTCATAACAATATTGAAGGAAGGGAAGGCGATTTCTTTATATATAACTCTCCATTATCTGAATACGGAGTGGTAGGCTTTGATTATGGTTATGCTATGGCAAGTCCAAATACCCTAACCATTTGGGAGGCGCAATTTGGGGATTTTGTGAATGGCGCACAGATTATGATTGATCAATACATCTCTGCCGCAGAGGATAAGTGGAAATTGCAAAACGGACTGGTAATGTTCCTGCCGCATGGCTATGAAGGCCAGGGAGCAGAACATTCATCAGCAAGAATGGAGCGTTTTCTTCAACTTTGTGCAAAAGATAATATGTTTGTTGCCGATGTGACGACGCCAGCTAACATGTTTCATTTGCTAAGAAGACAAATGAAGTTTGGTTTCAGGAAGCCACTCATTATCTTTACTCCTAAGAGTTTATTAAGACACTCAAAAGTGATTTCAACCAAGGAAGATTTTGCTGAAGGTTCTTTCCAGATGCTAATCGATGATCCTGCAGCTAATGTAGAGAAAGTTAAAACTTTGGTGTTCTGTACCGGTAAATTTTATTACGATCTTCTAGAGTATAAGGAAGAAAATGAACGTGAGGATGTGGCACTGGTAAGAGTGGAACAGTTATTCCCTCTTCCGGTAGAGAAAATGAAGGCGATTATGAGTAAATATAAAAATGCCGATGATGTTGTTTGGGCTCAGGAAGAACCTAAAAATATGGGAGCGTATGGGCATATGCTAATGCATATTGATGAAGCAAAGCAGTTTAGATGTTGTAGTCGTAAATTCTATGGATCTCCTGCTGCTGGTAGTTCAGTACGTTTCAAGAAAAGACATCAGCGAGTGATCGACAGTGTTTTTGATAAATCATTAACTGAAGAATAATTAAATTTGGATAAATTTTCTGGGATACCACCAGAAAGCAAAATAAAAAAGAAGAACATGGCTTTAGAAATGAAAGTTCCATCCCCCGGTGAATCTATAACCGAAGTAGAAATCGCAGAATGGTTGGTAGAAGATGGGGACTACGTTGAAAAAGATCAGGCAATTGCCGAAGTCGATAGTGATAAAGCTACCTTAGAATTACCTGCTGAGGCAAGCGGAATTATCACGCTTAAAGCAGAAGAGGGTGACACCGTAGCTGTTGGTGAAGTAGTATGCTTAATCGATACCGAAGCAGAGAAGCCTGGTGGAGGTGATGATGAATCTGCTGAAGAAGAGGTGAAGGAACAACAGGAAAAGAAAGAATCCAAGGAGGATAGTGATAAAGCATCGGCAAAGACCGAAGAGCCTTCGAAGTCTTCGACACCTTCACAAGAACAGGATGATACTTATGCAAAAGGAAGTCCTTCTCCTGCGGCTAAAAAGATTTTAGATGAAAAAGGGATTGATCCTAAATCTGTAAGTGGTAGCGGTAAGGATGGAAGAGTGACAAAAGATGACGCCGTGCAGGCTAAAGCTTCTATGGGAACTCCGGGAACTGGAAAGCGAGGAGAATCTCGTAAGAAAATGTCGATGCTTAGACGAAAAGTTGCGGAGCGTCTAGTAGCTGCGAAAAGCGAGACAGCTATGCTTACTACTTTTAACGAAGTAGACATGAGTGCTATATATGCACTTAGAAAAAAATATAAAGAAGAGTTTAAAGATAAGCACGGTGTAAGTTTAGGGTTTATGTCTTTCTTTACGCTGGCCGTGGTTAGGGCTTTAGAAATGTATCCTGATGTTAACTCTATGATCGATGGAGATTTCCAGGTAAAATATGATTATAAAGATATTAGTATCGCGGTTTCCGGGCCAAAAGGTTTAATGGTACCAGTAGTTAGAAATGCTGAAAATTTAAGCTTTAGAGGTGTAGAAGAGGAAGTGAAACGTTTGGCTCTGAAAGCCCGTGACGGTAAAATTACTGTGGACGAAATGACCGGCGGTACGTTCACCATCACTAATGGAGGGGTTTTTGGATCGATGATGTCTACCCCAATTATTAATCCTCCACAAAGTGGTATTTTGGGTATGCATAATATCGTGGATCGTCCCGTGGCAATAGACGGGCATGTAGAAATCAGACCAATGATGTATGTTGCTCTATCTTATGATCATAGGATTGTAGATGGTAAAGAATCTGTTGGTTTCCTTGTAGCTGTAAAAGAAGCTGTAGAGAATCCGGAAGAATTACTTATGGATAACGATGTGAAGAGAGCTTTAGAACTTTAAATTTCTATCTCCATGTTCATCATATAAAAAAAGGGAAGCGTACGCTTCCCTTTTTAAATTTTGGTTGGTTGGGTAAAAATGGGTTAAGAATAAACCAAATTCAGGATGTTTAAAAATATAATGCCTACCACAGCAACTATAAGTATATAGGCTGCAGGATGCGTTTTTAAATGATCCTTTTTTTGGAAAAACATAAAATCTAACATTGATGGGGTCAAATCTATGTTTAATTGAATAGATACAAAAGGGGATAAATACCCTATTTAAGAAATAAATTTTTCGATTTATAATCTATGATTGCCTTTCCTTTTTTTAGAATATCAGCCCCAATGATGCCGTGAACCTTCTCTGCATCGTGTTGCAAGAGCGCTTCGTTCACATGGCGAAGGTCGAATAAAACCAGGTCTGCTTTTTTCTTTTTCCAGCCGCTGATTTCTATTCTGTTTTTTTGCGAGATCTGGGTGAGCATATTAGAGGCGCCTGCACCAGCTGCTTTAATATCGCTGTCTTCAGGCAAAAGATCAAAATATGATATGCTATCTATTCCTACACAGGTACTGGAAGCCCCGGTATCCAAAATAAAATTACCTTCAATATTGTTGATTTTCGCCTTAATCTCCAGGTGATTGGTTTTGGTAAACTTAAATTTAATGCTTTTATATCCTTTTTCTTTCAGGATTTTCTTGAAACTCGCCATTCTTTTCCGTTTTAAAGCAAAGATAGGTTTTCAAAATAAATTATTTTTGCAGATATGGTACTAACAGATACACATACACATTTATATAGCGAATCTTTTGATGAAGATCGCGAAGAGATGATTCAAAGAGCAATAGATGCTAAGGTTAAACGCTTTTTTATTCCGGCAATCGATTCTACTTATGCCAAGAGCATGTATGATCTAGAAAAATCATTTCCGGATCATGTATACTTAATGATGGGATTGCATCCTACACATGTACAAGAGAATTATAAAAAAGAGCTTCAATTCATCGAAAATCAATTTCAGGAACGAGGTTTTATTGCGGTAGGAGAAATTGGCATCGATTTGTACTGGGATAAGAGTACACTTAAAATTCAGCAAGAAGCTTTTAAATATCAAATTAGGCTGGCTAAAAAATATAAATTACCTATCGTCATTCATTGCCGTGAAGCTTTTGAGGAGGTTTTTGAAATATTAGAAGAGGAGAAGGGCGATGATCTATTCGGGATTTTTCACTGTTTTACAGGTACTTTAGCAGATGCTAAAAGAGCACTCTCTTATAATCTTAAGTTGGGTATAGGTGGTGTAGTGACATTTAAAAATGGCAAGATCGATAAGTTTTTAGATGAAATTCCTTTAAAACATATCGTTTTAGAGACCGATGCACCTTATCTTGCTCCAACGCCATTTAGAGGGAAAAGAAATGAATCCTCTTATCTTACGAAAATTGCTGAAAAATTAGCGGAAATTTATGATGAGCCTATAGAGGAAATTGCTAAAATCACAACGCAGAATTCAAAAGATATATTCGGTATTTAAACTGAAATTAGTTAATTTTTTGTTCATTTGCTATAATAAGCCAGACACGTGCAAGACTTTGAAGAGATAAGATTTTATAACGAAAAGGAGGTTCAGGAATCCCTTCAGCATTACATCAAGCATCCAATGATGAAGGCGCTCCTTCATTTTACGTTTCCAGAAAAAACTTCTGAAGAAATAAAGGATATTGTTCTTAGCTGTAAGAGTATTCGCGATTTTCAAACAAAAATAATCTATCATTCTGTTGGGAAAATTATAGAGAAAAGTACCGATGGAGTGACCGATAGTGGTTTTGATAAACTGAAACCTGGGGAGTCCTATTTCTTTTTATCTACGCACCGTGATATTATTTTGGATACTTCTTTGCTAAATTACACTTTGTATAATCACAACCTCGTCATGACTGCTTCTGCGATAGGCGATAATTTAGTGCAGAAAACTTTTTTGATGGCACTATCGAAGCTTAATAGGAATTTCCTGGTGCGCAGAAAGCTGAGTCCACGTGAAATGCTAAAGAGTTCTATAGAATTATCAACGTTTATAAGGAAGATGCTTCTAGAAGATAAACGTTCTGTATGGATGGCACAGCGCGAAGGAAGAACTAAAGATGGCAGTGATTATACGCAGCAAGGTGTTTTAAAGATGATTGGGATGGGAAAAGACGATCTTAGTCTTACCGAGTATTTTGGAAAACTTAAGATTGTGCCTATTTCGATATCGTATGAGTTTGATCCTACGGATGTTTTAAAAATGCCTGAAATTCTTTCGAAAAGAATGAAAGAAAAATACGTAAAAGCTCCCGATGAGGATTTTAAATCCATTATTCAGGGGATTTTAGGTATTAAAGGCAGGATTCATGTGAGTGCCGGAGATTTAATGGATGCCAGTTTGTTTGCTGAAATCGGTCAGGATTTTGGATCGGTGAATGAGCAGCTAAAGGTAATTGCCAGCAAAGTAGATCAGGAGATTCATAAAAATTATAAACTCTGGCCATCAAATTATATCGCTCATGATTTGCTAAATAATACAGATCGTTATGCCTCAAAATATACTTTTAAGGAGAAAAGACGTTTTGAAAGACGACTTAAACGCCGTGTGGATTTTAAAAATTCTCTCGAGCTAAACAGTTATCTTTTAATGTATGCAAATCCTGTAATTAACAGAGAAGGATTATATGATAAAGAAGACTAAGATTCTTTTGTTATATACGGGTGGTACTATTGGTATGATCAAAGATTATGATACTGGTGCTTTAAAACCCTTTAATTTTGATGATCTTCTGCAAAATATTCCAGAATTAAATATCCTGGAGCATGAGATCGAAACCCTTAGTTTTGAGCATCCCATAGACTCTTCAGATATGAATCCGGAAGAGTGGCGAAAAATAGCATCGATTATTTATGAGCGTTATGAAACTTACGATGGTTTTGTAGTATTGCATGGTAGTGATACGATGTCTTATACTGCTTCTGCACTAAGTTTTATGTTTGAGAACTTAAGTAAGCCGGTTATTTTTACCGGTTCCCAATTGCCTATAGGAGACCTTAGAACCGATGCCAAAGAAAATTTAATCACCAGCATACAAATTGCAGGTTTACAAAAAAACGGGAAACCTGTGATTGCTGAAGTAGGTTTGTATTTTGAATATAAATTATATCGGGCTAATAGGACTACTAAAATAAATGCGGAGCATTTTCAGGCATTTGCCTCGCTAAATTATCCTCCGTTAGCAGAATCTGGTGTACATTTATCTATAAATACTAAAAGTCTTTGGAAACAAAGTAGAAAACAGCCGTTAAAATTGCATTCTCGTTTTAATACAGATGTTGTAATTTTAAAGATGTTTCCCGGTATAACCCAAGAGGTAGTAACACATATTTTAAGTCTTAAAAATCTAAAAGGATTGATTTTAGAGACTTATGGGAGTGGTAATGCGCCAACACAAGCCTGGTTTTTAGCTTTGTTGGAAGAAAAAATAAGCGCTGGCCTTAAGGTAGTAAATGTTACTCAGTGTGCCGGTGGGAGCGTCGCTATGGGAAATTACGAAACCAGTGTAGCTATGAAAAAAATAGGTGTTGTATCTGGAAAAGATATCACCACCGAAGCTGCAGTAGCGAAATTAATGTATTTATTAGATAAAAAATTAACACATAAAGTCTTTAAAACTATATATGAAACCTCGTTGAGAGGTGAAATGTCGTAAAATTAACGAATCATACTTGACGGAGATCATTTTTTTTTGTTATTTGGCGCACCGTTTTAAACATTAAACTAGAGAGGTGGCCGAGTGGTCGAAGGCGCACGCCTGGAAAGTGTGTATACGCCAAAAGCGTATCGAGGGTTCGAATCCCTTCCTCTCTGCTTGTGTTTTTATTAAAAAATTATTTTTATATCTTTAACCCTTTAACTAATTAAATTAAGACAAACAGTAATGAAAAGATTATTTTCTATTTTGGTAATCGCTGCGATTATGGTGTTAGGTGCCGGTAATCTTAAGGCGGCAAACATGGTAAACACATTGCCAGGTACGATAGCAACTTTCGTTCAGGAGGATGAAAGCGCTACGGCGGCGGCTGATGCAGACGAAGAACTTGGTTTTCATCAGGAATTAAAAAAACGTTTTATAGAAGGTGGTGCCGGATTTATGGGTATCGTACTTTTATGTCTTATTCTTGGTTTGGCAATTGCCATTGAGAGAATTATCTATTTAAACCTTGCCACTACAAACACGAAAAAATTAGCTCGTAACGTAGAAGAAGCTTTAAACAGCGGAGGTATTGAGGCTGCTAAGGAAGTATGTAGAAATACAAGAGGACCTGTAGCTTCTATCTATTATCAAGGTCTTGACCGTGCTGACGAAAGCATCGAATCTGCAGAGAAAGCAGTAGTGGCTTACGGTGGTGTGCAAATGGGACAATTAGAAAAAAATGTTTCTTGGGTATCTTTATTTATCGCTCTTGCGCCTATGCTTGGGTTTATGGGTACGGTAATTGGTATGATCGAAGCTTTTGATAGAATCGAAGCTGCCGGTGATATGCAACCGTCTCTTGTTGCTGGAGGTATTAAAGTTGCACTTCTTACTACGGTATTTGGACTTATTGTTGCAATTATCCTTCAGATTTTCTACAATTACATTATCGCTAAGATCGATAGTATCGTAAATGATATGGAAGATGCTTCTATTCTTTTAATCGATATGCTTGTAGATTACAAAAACAAAAAGAGAGTATAATAAGACCTGACTAATAAAAGTTATGACTTTACATAAAATTTTAAAATATGTTGCATTGGTTATAGGTGTGCTAGGGCTTATCTTCTTAGGAAGAATCCTGGCTGCTGGTGACAATGCAATCGAGGCATCGGCAGATGTTCAGAGCAGCGTGCTGGAACCAATGATGTGGATTTCATATCTAGTACTAGCGGTTGTTATTGCACTTGTCGCGATCTTTGTTATTGCAGGATTGTTCCGTGGTAACATTAAAAATACAATAATTGGAATAGTTTCTTTCGCTGTAGTTGTTTTGGTATCATATTTGGTAACAACAGGTACACAAGTAACCACTAGAGAGGGAGATATTATATCTGCAGGTACAGTACATTGGGTAGGAGCTGGTTTAGTTTGCTTCTATATTCTTGCTGCACTGGCAATATTAGCAATGGTATTTTCCGGAGTTAAAAAATTAATAAGTTAAGAACCTATGGCTAGAAGATCATCACCAGAAGTAAATGCGGGATCTATGGCAGACATCGCTTTCTTACTTCTTATCTTCTTCCTGGTAACTACTACCATCGAGACAGATAAGGGGATAAGTAGAAAGCTTCCGCCATGGCAGCCTGAAGAAGTTGACCCGCCTACACTTAAAATGCGTAACGTATTTGAAGTAGTTGTGAATGCTAACAACGATTTGTTGGTAGAGGGAGAGGAAATGGAACTGAAAGATCTTAGAAAGGCTGCTTTTGATTTTCTTGATAATGGCGGAGGAAGCGGAAGCGAAGCTTGTAGCTTTTGCCAAGGAACTGGAGATCCAGATTTATCGGTAAATCCTCAAAAAGCGGTAATTTCTTTAGTAAATAACCGAGGTACGGAATATGGTACATATATAGCAGTACAAAACGAATTAGTGGCTGCCTATAATGAATTAAGAAATCGTGAAGCTAAACGTTTATATGGTTCGACTTTCGTGGAACTTGAAGCGGAGTATAACGATCCTAAAACAGGTGACGCAAGAAAGGAATCTTTAAAGGAAAAAATCGAGTCTATAAAAGATATGATTCCTCAAAAGCTTTCAGAAGCCGAGCCTAAATAGAGGTTAACAGCCTTTTTAAAATAAATTAATAGAACATTTATTATGTCTAAATTTAAAAAGAAAAAGTCTGGAGAGTTGCCTGCGATTAGCACCGCGTCGTTACCTGATATTGTATTTATGTTACTGTTTTTCTTTATGGTAGCGACAACGATGCGTGAAACAACCTTAATGGTACAGAATTCATTACCAACGGCAGATCAGGTTGAAAAGCTTGATAAGAAGGATTTGGTGATGTATATATACGCAGGTAAACCAAGCCAGAGATATCAAAACAAATATGGTACTGAAGCAAGAATCCAATTGAACGATAAGTTTGCGGATGTTAGCGAAGTGCAATCTTTTATTTATTCTGAAAGAGATAGTAAAAGAGAGGAGCTTATACCTTATTTAACTACAGCTTTAAAGGTGGATAAAGAAACCAATATGGGGCTTGTTTCAGATATTAAACAAGAACTAAGGAAGGCTGAAGCGCTTAAAATTAACTATACTACCGTACAAGGTGATGCTACAAAAGCAAACGATTAGTAGTGTAGTTTAGAAATTATTTAAAAACATCCCATCCTAATTTCAGGATGGGATGTTTTTTTATATTTACTTTATAATTCTAAATAAACGCTCTGAAGCCTACTTCAAAATGAAAAGTAATTTTCAAATAAATGCGATATAGGCTTTCCCTTAGGTAGTTTAGTTTTAATTTAATTTTATCCTTAGCATGAGATACTGGTATCTTATAATTCTAATTTTGATCATAGGTAGTAAGGCCAAAGCGCAGGAAACCAACCCTGCTTTTGCAGACAGTATTCCTACTGTTATCGATAGCAGTTATCGAGAAGATCAATTTTATTTTGGATTAACTTTTAATTTTATTACCGATCGACCGCAATTTATGGATCAAAACGGCTTTTCTGCCGGATTGAGTGGTGGGTTTATTCGTGATATTCCCTTTAATAAGAATAGAAATGTAGGTATAGGTGTGGGGTTAGGACTGGCTTTCGATAGTTTTGGCCAAAATCTCTTTATAGGAGAAAATGAAAGTGGAGAAACTATTTTTAGGAATCTTAGTCAAGATAATATCGATTATGATTCTAATCGCTTTAGCACTTTTTTGGTAGAAGCGCCTATCCAGTTTCGATGGAGAACTTCTACTTTTTCCTCCTACAAATTCTGGCGAATTTATGCGGGCCTAAAACTAGGCTATATTTATCATTTTAGATCGGTTTTTAGGCAGAATGCTAATGTGGTTAAGCAAAGTGAAGTGCCAGAATTAGAACGCTTTAGATTAGGTACTAGTTTTACTTTTGGATATAGTACTTTTAATTTTCAGATTTATTATAGCTTAAATCCATTTTTCGATAATGCCGCTGTAGATGGTGAGACCTTTGGAGTTTCTACATTGCGGGTTGGGTTGATGTTTTATATTTTATAACCAGTAATAGAAAAATAGTAATTGTGGTAGAATACCTGCTATAATGCCTAAAAGTAATTCCAGGTTAGTATGCGCTTTAAAGTATAAGCGTGAGCTTGCGGTTAATCCTAGGGCAATTAATAATCCTGAAGTGGCCAATATTAAATTGATATGAAAATAGCGGCTAAATGCAATTAAAAACATGGTGAAACCGGCCAGTCCCATCATATGTAAACTTATTTTTATACGAAAAAGAGTAAAAAGATAAGCGATTATATCAGCTCCAAGAATGCCGAGAAAATAAAAGTAAATTTCAGGATAGTTATAACGATCCAGAATTTGATTCAGTACCATTAGTGTAAGTATGGCAAAAAAGAAAAGCGGCCATTTTCGCTCTTCTACTTTGGATAGGGACATACTGGTAACCTTTCCCAGGTTTTTTAGCAAAAAAAAGAAAACGATCGGAATAAAAATAGTAATAATCGAGATCGCTAATAATTTCGCTTTTATGACCTCTTCAGGAAAAAACCTTGGGGTAAGTTCAAAATATAATAAACTCCCCAGAAATGGCATCCAAATAGGGTGAAAAACGTATGAGGCCAGCTTAAGGATTCCTTTCATTAAATTTCTTTACGTAAGCGTGCTACTGGAATGTCTAATTGTTCTCTGTATTTGGCTACTGTTCTTCTTGCGATAGGATAACCTTTGTCTTTTAAGACTTTCGCAAGTTTCTCATCTGTTAGGGGTCTTCTTTTATCTTCCTCTTCAATAGACATTTCAAGGATTTTCTTTATTTCTCTGGTAGAAACGTCTTCGCCCTGATCATTTTTCATGGATTCAGAGAAGAATTCTTTTATTAATTTGGTGCCGTAAGGAGTATCCACATATTTACTATTGGCAACTCTGGATACGGTTGAAACATCCATTTCGATCTCATCAGCAATATCTTTTAAGATCATGGGTCTAAGGTTACGCTCGTCGCCCGTCAAGAAATATTCTTTTTGATAATGCATAATTGAACTCATGGTAACCATCAGTGTTTGCTGGCGTTGTTTTATGGCTTCAATAAACCACTTTGCCGCATCCAGCTTCTGTTTAATAAACATTACGGCATCCTTCTGCTCCTTGGTTTTTTTCTTACTTTCTTTATAGCCTTTAAGCATATTGCTATAATCCCTGGAAACATGCATCTCTGGAGCATTTCTTCCGTTTAAGCTAAGCTCCAGATCCCCATCAACAATTTTAATAGTGAAGTCTGGAATAACATGTTCTACCATTCTAGTATTTCCAGAATAAGCACCACCCGGTTTTGGGTTTAGGTGACTTATCACTTCAATAGCTTCTCTAAGTTCATCTTCAGAAATATCGTGCTTCGAAAGCAGTTTGGTATAATGTTTTTTACTGAACTGATCGAAAGATTCTTCTATGATATCTGAAGCCAAAGTCACTGCTCTGGTGGGATCTTTTCTTTTTAGCTGAATTAGCAAACATTCCTTAAGCGAACGTGCCCCAACTCCTGCAGGATCTAATTCCTGAACCTTTTTAAGGACTTTTTCGACAGTTTGTTCGTCGGTATAAACATTTTGCGTAAAGGCAAGGTCATCGACCACGTCAGGAATGTTTCTCCTTATATAGCCGCTTTCATCAATACTTCCTACCAAAAACTCAGCAATCTCAAATTCGGTATCATCAAATCTAAAGGTGTTTAACTGATTTCTAAGGTGCTGGGTGAACGAAGTTCCGGCAGCATAAGGAACTTGTTTCTCTTCGTCATCCGCACTATAGTTATTGGCCTGTAAGCGATAGCTGGGTATTTCATCATCACTTAAATATTCATCAACATTAATATCTTCTGCATCGATCTCGTTATTATCGTCGAATTCAGCTTCAGAATCTCTGTTATCATATTCATCCTCATAGTCATATTCATCGCGCTGCTCATCCTTCCCGGTTTCTAAAGCAGGATTTTCCTCGATTTCCTGCTTAATACGCTGTTCAAAAGCCTGTGTGGGCAATTGAATAAGCTTCATCAACTGGATTTGCTGCGGAGATAGCTTTTGTGATAACTTAAAATTTAATTGCTGTTTTAGCATAAAAATATTTTCCTTTACTCACAAAAATACGGAAATGTTCGCTCATTGCAGTTTGGCATAGTAGATGATTGTGGTAAAATTTTGTTAACTATGCTCAAGATTGTCTGTAAACCTTTTGAATTTCTTCGGAAAATCAATCTTAAAATATTGTTGTGCAGAACCTGTTGGGTGTTTGAAATTCACTGCGATTGAAGTTAAAAACAAACCTTTTTTGAAGGGTATAGCGGGAGACCCGTATAAATTTTCCCCTAAAATAGGGAACCCGTTTTTTGCCAGGTGTATTCTTATCTGATGCGTTCTGCCGGTTAAAGGTTTTGCTTCTAAAAGGCTTAATTTGGCACTTTTAAACATTATTGTTCCCAAAAGTTTCACTGCGGTTGTGGCTTGTTTTTCTTCAATCTCGTCATTAAATATTTGTTGTTCTTCTGGAAAGCATCCTTCAACAATGGCTATATATGTTTTTTGAATTTCTTTATCCTGAAATTGCCTGTTTAATTCGATTAAAGCCTTGTTTGTTTTGGCACAAAGTAAAATCCCGCTTGTTGGATTATCCAGTCGATGTGCCGGTTGAGGAATTTCTAATTTGTCTATTTCTTTTGAAGCTTGTAGATTAAAAGGCAGAGCATTTTTTATGGTTTTATGGTAATTTCCACTGGTGGGATACCCCGCAGGTTTATTGATCACGGCAATATGATCGTCTTCGTAAATAACTTCAAGTCTTAATTCGAAAACTTTTTGTTGTTTTTGGGGCTGAAGCAATTCGATTTGCTGCCCCTCTAAAATCCAGTCTCCGGTTTGTCCAATTTCGCCGTCAACTAAAATTTGTTGTTTTTTAATAGCTTTTTTAACAGCACTTCTGGTAGTGATCGATGTAAATATGCTTGCAGCATATTCCTGTAATCTAATTTTCTCCGAAAGCTGTGGAACAATATGTATTTCTTTAATTTTCAAGGATTATACGATATGGGATTATACCAGCCTTGTATAGCGGCATTAACGGTGAAAATGATAATCTTAAAAGAATAAATACTGAAGCCATCAAACCAATAACTTACATAAAATTAAAAGCTTTTATTGTCTTGATGGATGATTTAGATTCTTTCATGCTGTAAAATAAGCAATAGTATTCTAAAGAAAAAACCTCACAGGTTTTGAAGCCTGTGAGGTTTGATCTTATATAAAAAAACAATGTTTTTAAAATTCGGCACTTTGTGGTGTTCTTGGGAAAGGAATTACATCTCTGATATTGCCCATTCCTGTAACAAATTGTACTAAACGTTCAAAACCAAGTCCAAAGCCACTGTGCACACAAGTTCCAAATTTTCGGGTGTCTAAATACCACCAAAGTTCTTTTTCCTCGATTCCTAATTCTGCCATCTTTTCTTTGAGTACATCTAAACGCTCTTCTCTTTGAGAACCACCAACGATTTCTCCAATTCCAGGGAAAAGGATATCCATAGCTCTAACGGTTTTGCCGTCTTCATTTAAGCGCATGTAAAATGCCTTGATTTTAGCGGGATAATCAAATAAAATTACCGGGCATTTAAAATGCTTCTCTACCAAATAACGTTCGTGCTCACTTTGTAGGTCTGCACCCCATTCTTCAATAATATATTTGAATTTCTTCTTTTTATTCGGTTTTGAGTCTTTAAGAATATCTATAGCTTCGGTATAACTTACACGTTTAAAGTTGTTTTCTAAAACAAACTTTAATTTCTCTATAAGTCCCATTTCACTTCGCTCGGCTGCAGGTTTTGCCTTGTCTTCATTGGCCAGGCGCTGTTCTAAGAATTCAAGGTCGTCTTTGCAATTTTCAAGCACATAGCTAACCACATATTTTATAAAATCTTCAGCAAGATCCATATTACCGTCCAGGTCACAAAAGGCGATCTCTGGTTCAATCATCCAGAATTCAGCGAGGTGACGAGAGGTATTCGAATTTTCAGCCCTAAAAGTTGGTCCAAAAGTATAGATCTGGCCTAAGCCAAGAGCGTAAGTTTCTCCTTCTAACTGTCCAGAAACCGTAAGATTAGTCTCTTTTCCAAAAAAATCTTTTTTGTAATCTATGCTTCCATCCTCATTTTTGGGTGGATTTTTAAGATCAAAGTTGGTCACTTTAAACATTTCTCCAGCTCCTTCAGCATCGCTACCCGTAATGATTGGGGTATTCACATAGTAAAAATTATTTTGCTGAAAATAGCTATGTACTGCAAAAGATAGCTTTGAACGAACGCGCATGATAGCGCCAAAAGTATTGGTGCGTACTCTTAGATGTGCCTGCTCTCGAAGTTTTTCTAAACTATGACGCTTTGGGGAAAGTATGGTAAGTTTCACTTCTTCAGGATTCGCATCTCCAAGAATGCTTACTTCTTTCACATCAATTTCTACGCGTTGCTGTTTTCCTTCACTTTCTTTAAGAATACCTTTTACGCTAATGGCCGCACCAACGGTAATTCTTTTTAATGTTTCAGGATTAAATTTTTCAAAATCTATAACACACTGAATGTTATTAATGGTCGATCCGTCATTTAGCGCAATAAAGCGATTACTTCTAAACGAACGTACCCATCCGCTAACTTTAAATTCCTGTAAAAACTGGTCACTTTCTAGTATTTCAGCAACTTTAGCCTGTATCATTTATTTTAGATTTAGAAAAGAAACAAATATAAAATTTTCCCTTTAAGGACTAAGCTTTAGTTTTTGTTTTTCTGGTTTTTGTATTCTTCGTCGTCTTTAGAAATTTCTTCTTCATCTTCTGGCGTGGCAATAATTCGCATTGACGGTTCTTTTAGAGTTTCTTTGTTTGCGATGCTTCTTTCCAGCGAAAGCAGTAAGGATGGTAATAACAGTAAGTTAGAAAGCATAGCAAAAAGTAAGGTGGCCGAAACAAGACCGCCCAGGGCTACGGTACCTCCAAAACTACTAATCATAAAGACAGAGAATCCAAAGAATAAAACGATCGATGTATAAAACATACTTACACCAGTTTCCCGGAGTGCCGCATAAACCGAGCGTTTAATTTTCCAGTCGTTTGCTTTAAGTTCCTGCCGATATTTTGCTAAAAAGTGAATGGTGTCATCAACAGATATTCCAAAGGCAATACTGAATACCAAAATAGTAGAAGGTTTGATAGGTACGCCTAAGAATCCCATCATTCCTGCCGTAATTAGCAATGGTAAAAGGTTAGGTACTAAGGAAATCAAGATCATTCTGAAGGATCTAAACATCCAGGCCATCAATAAAGCAATAAGCACAATGGCTAAGGATAGTGAGAGCACAAGATTGTGTACCAAATAGGTTGTTCCTTTCTGGAAAACCAGGGCTTTACCCGTCATACTCACCTCATAGCGATCTTCAGGGAAAATTTTATGGATGTTGGGCCACAGCTTATCTTCTATTTTTTCCATTTTGTCGGTACCTATATCCTTCATAAAAGTGGTAATCCTGGCAAATCGGCCGGTAGAATCGATATACGTGTTTACCAGATTATCATTACCCTTCATGTTTTTGGTATACGGTAAAATGAAATTTTGCTCTTGTGAAGAGGGTAACTGATAATATTTGGGGTTGCCGTTATAATAAGCTTGTTTGCTGTATTTTACCAGTCGGGTGATGGATAAGGGTTGTGAAAGTTCAGGCTCTTCCGCAATTAGATCCTCAAGTTGCTCTATTTTTTTTAAAGTAGAAGACTTTAATACACCACGGGGTCTTTTGGTATCTACTACGATTTCTAAAGGCATAATTCCGTCAAATTCCTCTTCAAAGAATTTTACATCTTTAAAGAAGTCGGCTTGTTGTGGCATATCTTCCAGAAGACTTCCTGAAATCCGAATATTGTAAATTCCGATAATGCTAATAGCTAAAAGGCCGACTGCGGTAAAATATACTGCTATTCGATGATTCCGAACCATTTTCTCCATCCATCCAACAAAGCTGCCTATCCACTGCCTGTTAAGGTGCTTTAAGTGTTTAGACTTTGGAATTTTCATATAGCTATAAATCACCGGGATAATCAGCAGCGAAAGAATAAAGATGGCTACAATATTAATGGAAGCAACAATACCAAACTCTTTCAATAGCTTGCTTTCAGTTAAAATAAAGGTTGCGAATCCTGAAGCTGTGGTAATATTCGTCATCAGGGTGGCATTACCAACTTTAGCAATAACACGTTGCAGGGATTTTGCCTGATTTCCGTGTTTTTGTATTTCCTGCTGATATTTGTTGATTAGGAAAATACAGTTAGGAATACCAATTACAATGATTAACGGAGGGATAAGCGCCGTTAAAACCGTAATTTCATAATGTAGTAAACCAATAGTTCCAAATGCCCACATTACGCCAATACATACGGTAACCATAGAAATTACCGTTGCTCTTACTGATCTGAAAAAGAAGAAAAAAATAAGAGAAGTAACTCCTAAAGCAGCAACGATAAAGAGTCCGATTTCATCAATTATATTTTGAGAATTCAGTGTCCGAATGTAAGGCATCCCTGAAACACGCACATCGATACCGGTTTGCGACTCGAAGTTTTTGATCATAGGATCAAGGTTATCGATCACAAAATCTTTTCTGGCTTTAGAATTTACAATTGCTTTATTGAGGTATAAAGCAGACTGAATGGTATTAGAATGCGCACTGTATACCAGGTTTTCGTAGAACGGGAGTTTGGTAAAGAGTTCGTTTTCGTAATTCGCCAGCTCAAGACTATCAGGATTGGCTTCAGTAATAAAAGGAACCATTTGGAAGCGCTTGGGATCTTCAAATTTTTCAAGCTTTTTTAAATTTCCTATGGAAATGGCATAATCTACCTCTGGGAATTTTTGCAGACTATCATTTAATGCCTTCCAGGCCTGGTAATTTTTTTCAGTAAAAAGGGAAGAATCTTTTATTCCCATCACGATCAGGTTCCCTTCTTCACCAAATTTTTCTAAAAAGGCATTATATTCCTGATTTACCTCATGATCGTCTGGGAGTAAGTTGGCTTCGGTAAAAGAAAATCTCATATTTTTCCACTGTGAAGCAAAAAATATGGTAGTGGCCAAAATGAGTAAAATAATGATAATTCTGTTACGTAAAATAAGGCGGGCAACAGAATTCCAAAAGCCGAAGGTAAAAATCTTAGACATGCGTAATTTTTAAGCGCGCGCAAAGGTAACAAAAGACAACCTAAAAATCAGGTTTTTGAGGATTAAACTCGGCTAATTTAAAACTTAATGTTTAAGGTGAATTTAAGTGCAAAATTTTGGCTAAAGCCAGGTAGGTGATATCCGCCATAACGATAGGCGGTAGAAAGCCCAAAGCCAGAGATTATTTTGTTAATTTCCAGTCCAACTTCAGAGTAGCCCTGGTCCAGACTTTTAAAATCGATGTTCTGGTGGCGGTCTTTATGACCTATATCCCCTATAGCATGGCGGCTTATCAATACAATTTCAGGTTGGAAGAAACTGGAAAATTTTATAGGCCTTAATTGATGTCTCATATGCAACATAGCAAGACGGTCACTATAAAATTCGTTATAGTACATGGTTTCGAAGCTGGTTTTCCCTGCAATCGAAAATCGTTTTAAAACTGCTTCCTGTCTTGATGAGTTTGGATAAGCATGGAAAGTGTGCGTTAATGGTAAGGTTCCGGTAGCATAATTTCCTTCTAAAATAAATTCTGTTCTGGAAAGATTTAATCTGCGAATCGTATATTCTAATTTTAGTCCGGTTCTTAAAAAATTAAAATCACCCTCGGCCACATCGGCAAAGCCTTTATCAATTTGCGCTGTTATTCTAGGATAATTCCGCTCAATTAAAATATCACTTTCCGGAGTTTTTAGATAATTGTTAAATGGCTCCCAGCTAAATGAAATACCCGCAGTGCTTACCGTATATTCCGGATAGAGTTTACCGTTGTATAAAAAAACATAGTCCCTAACGTCAAAAACTTTGGTTTGGCTAAAACGTATTTCCGAAGATAATTGTGGGATTATGCGATGCTCCAAACCGGCATAATATTGTTTATAATTATAGAAGAAATTAATATTAACAAATCTGGGCTCTATCAAGTAAAATTTTGGCGGTGCTTTTAAATAATCAAAACTTCCTACTTCTTTGATATCCCTGGTATAACCTAATTTTAGGTTGGTGTTTGTTGATTTGTTTAAATAAATGCTGGTGTTAATATTATATTTTGCTTTCTGGTCTCCAAAACCATAAACGAAATAACCGCCAATATTAAATTTGTTCGAAATATGATCGTTGGTTTTTCCTCCGATACCCAATCTAATACCTTCAAAATTATTATACTTAAAAAGCTTACTTAGCTCCAAGTCCCAAAAAGCTAAAGGATAATAGCCATTTGCCATGGCTTTTTTAACTTGAATCTTTCGTTCAATATTGCGGGTTTTAATAATACTATCTACATAAATAGCAGTAGCCTGGTCTTTTGCGGTATAGGGTTCTTTGCGGTTATCACTCCAAAAAGATGGCTCACGATCATTAGCTTTTGGCTCCACTACTATTTTTGCTGAAGTTTCTTTTATTTGAGGGCTAAGGTTGAGTTGGTAATTATAGTTTACCGTAGTGGCATCCAGGTATAGGTTCGTATCGATAGGATCATTATCGAAGATACTGGAAATGGATAGTCTACGCTGAATGGTTCCTAAAGAAATATTTCCACCAAAAACCGAAATATCTTTTCCTCCGCTTCCTGGTCTGATTTTGATATCTCTTTTTTGGAGAAGCCAAACTTCTTCTGAAGGATTAAACTCATAATCTTCATGAATTTCCAGATCGATTTCGCCAATTATCCGTGCTTCGGTTTTCTGAATACCGTAGTTAACCGTATCAAGATAAATTACTCCTTCCAGGCCAGGTACCACTTTTTCGCGCTTAGGTTTAAAGTACACCAGGTATGAAGGACGCGTTGTGTTTAAAGTATCTAAAATGCGATATTCATAATTTTTGAGGGCATTTTTTGCCAGGGGGCCGGCGTATTCCGTTTTAAAAATGGAGTATTCATCTTCATAAAATGAGGTAGGATAAATATCCATGGTTAATACCTCATAAACAGGTTCTTTAAAGCCGGCAGTTTTTAAACCCAAAACCTCTTCTTTGTTACCTTGTTTTTGATTGAAGTGATGTAGGGTGATTTTTTCTGAAAGATAAGCCCGAGCAGTATTTACGATTGTTGCGATTTCGCTGTTTGTGCTGTCGGTAGCAAGTTGGATAGGATTTTTATCATTATCAATAAGAAACTTAGAATAAGACTGATGTGTAAAGCCCTCTAAGGCCTTTTTAGGGTCGTTTATCTTCCTGTTTTCAATAGCTTTTTCAATGAGTTTATTTGCCGGATTTCTGGGGGAAGAAATGTAAACCGTGTTTAATTTTTCGTAATCGGGATAAAGTTGAAGTAGTACGCTTTTATTTTTTTCTGAAATAGTAAACTCGCGGGTATAAAAACCCAGATAGGATACCGAAATTTTTAAGGATTCCTTTCCATTAAGGTTAAGCTGAAAGCTACCGTCTATTTTGGATAAAATGGGCGTATCCTGCGGCAGGCTTATTTTAGCATAGGCTAAAGCCTCTCCCGTAATGGCATTGATTACTTTTCCCGGGATTTGTTGTGCATTGGCAAGAAAACCGGTAATAATAAAAACAAAGGTGAAAACTAATCGCATATATTATTCCTGGTGATGGTTTGTAACAATGATGCACAAAAAAAGCCAAATTAGGCTTGCTCACAAACAGTAAAAAGTAAGCCCAATTTGACTATATATAAAGAAATTAATTTCATAGTTATATGGTCATAATTTCTTTTTCTTTAGCTTCTAAAATGCGGTCTATTTTGGCGATATATTTATCAGTAAGCTCCTGGATATCTGCTTCTGCATTTTTTTGAAGATCTTCAGAAACCTCAATTTTCTTTAATTCGTTATTAGCAGTTTTACGGTCGTTTCTCACCCCTACTTTGGCATCTTCAGCTTCAGATTTAGCTTGTTTTACCAATTGTTTACGACGTTCTTCTGTTAAGGGTGGTACGCTAATAATTACGCTTTCACCATTATTCATTGGGTTAAAGCCAAGGTTAGCCTGTAAAATTCCTTTTTCGATATTGGGAATACTCCCTTTTTCGAAAGGCTGAACAGAAATTGTTCTGGCATCTGGTGCGTTTACATTGGCAACCTGATTTAAAGGGGTTAAAGAACCGTAGTATTCTACCATTACACTTCCTAGCATACTTGGGCTGGCCTTACCCGCTCTAATATTTAGCAATTGTTTATTAAGATGAGAGATTGCGTTTTGCATCCCTTCTTCAGCAGAATCTATGATTAATTCAATTTCCTCTTCCATGGTGTGTTATTTAAACTGTATCTTCTGGTTTTATAAATTTACTTTTGTTCCTACGTTCTCCCCGGTCACTACCTTCATTAAATTCCCAGGAGTATTCATGTCAAAAACAATAATTGGCAATTCGTTTTCCTGGCTAAGGGTAAATGCAGTGGTATCCATTACCTTAAGCCCTTTTCTAATCACGTCGTCAAACGATATAAAATCAAATTTTGTTGCTTTTTTATCTTTTTCGGGATCTGCGGTGTAAATTCCGTCTACCCGTGTCCCTTTTAAAATTACGTCGGCTTTTATTTCAATCGCTCTTAGCACAGCGGCAGAATCTGTTGTAAAATAGGGATTTCCTGTGCCTCCTCCAAAAATCACAACACGCCCTTTTTCTAAGTGCCTAATGGCTTTTCTTCGTATAAAAGGTTCGGCTACTTCGTTAATCTTAATTGCAGATTGTAATCTGGTTTGGATACCGGCGTCTTCAAGCGCGCTTTGTAGTGCCAGGCCGTTAATTACCGTAGCTAGCATTCCCATGTGGTCACCCTGTACACGATCCATCCCGCGACTAGCACCGGCAACTCCTCTAAAAATGTTACCTCCACCAATTACAATCGCTACTTCTACTCCCTGGTTGGTTACAGATTTAACTTCCTCGGCATACTCTGCCAGTCTTTCGGGATCGATACCATATTGGCGGTTTCCCATTAGTGCTTCTCCAGATAATTTTAAAAGAACTCTTTTGTATTGCATGGCTAGTTTTAAAGATGAGTGCTGCAAATATAGCTAATATCTTAATTTGAAAAATCTTATCAATTAAAATTCTAAATCTTAAGAATATTTTAGTATTTAAAATGCTTGCCAAAGTGTCGTCTGTATTTAAAATGGCTGGATTTTTGTTATTTTTAAAATAATAAAAGTTGAAAAAGAAATAAGAAATGATTGGATATTATTTGATAGCAGGAATCATGTTTATCGTGAGCCTGTATGTAAGCAATAAGCTTAAAAGCAAGTTTAAGAATTATTCCAAAATGCACCTGCAAAATGGAATGAGTGGGAAAGAAATTGCCGAGAAAATGTTACGTGATAACGGTATTTATGATGTAAAAGTAATCTCTACTCCAGGGATGCTTTCAGATCACTACAACCCGAGTAAAAAAACAGTAAATCTAAGTGAAGGGGTGTACTCGCAAAGAAATGCTGCAGCGGCTGCAGTGGCTGCACACGAATGTGGGCATGCCGTACAACATGCAAAATCTTACAGTTGGTTAAAAATGCGAAGTGCACTGGTACCTGTAGTAAGTGTCGCTTCTAATTTGTCACAATGGGTAATACTTGCCGGTCTAGTATTGCTTTATACCAGTACTTTAGGTCCTACCATTTTTTTTATCGGGATTGTGCTTTTTGGACTAGGGACCTTGTTTAGTTTTATAACACTGCCAGTAGAATACGATGCAAGTAACCGTGCTTTGGCCTGGTTAGAAACCGAAAACATGCTTACAAGGCAGGAGCATGATGCCGCTCAGGATTCTCTTAAATGGGCAGCCAGAACTTATGTGGTAGCAGCTTTGGGATCTTTAGCAACCCTATTATATTTTGTTGGAATATTTATGGGATCTCGGGATTAGATTAATTTCAAGGAGTATTTTAAAGTTAGAAAGTTAGAAAGTTAGAAAGTAAGTCCTTATTATTTTAATTTTCCAAATTGGAAAATTAATTCAAGATCATTTCGACTGAAGGTCAGTGGAATGGAGAAATCCCAATCAAAATAGAAATTTCAGCTCTGTCTTAATTAGTTTATGGTTTACACGTACGACCATTCAAAAATCAAGATCTAAATCTTAAATTTTGAATATTGATTGAAAAGGGCGTTATCCTCGATTGGAGTGGAGAGATCTTTTATATTTTATTTTTAAAATTAAGATTTCTCCGTTCCGCTTCGCTCTACCCGTCTCCTGGCGAGGAAGGTTCGAAATGTCGTTTTTGGCTATTTTTAAGACAATCTCTTTCGTTAAAAAGGTTATAGTAACCTACCCTGATTATTAAAATTCCGGAAAATTATAAAGAGTTCTTCCAATTCTTACTTCATAAGTCTTCCTCGAGGAGCTTGATTTTACCACTCACCTGTAATTGCTGAATTATTTTAGGTGATATACTTCATTATTCGTTAATTTTGAATTATATGCGACGATCTAAAATGCTCTGATGAACAATAAACTGTTTTTTTTACTACTGCTATTTTTGTTTTTCAAACTAAACTTTTATGCCCAAGGAAATATTGCTAAGCCCGTTTTTCGAGATTCGGCTCAAGCGCTTTTTTCTGCAGCTATTTCAGAAAGTAGATTGATACCTCCTAAAGATGAACATAAAATTTATAACCCCAGAAATCGTGGGATTAATAAAGTTGTACCCGGGAAGGGATATCCAAAAGGAGTTGATGCGGCCTTACAAAGCAAAAAAGGAAGCATTCCATCCAAAGCGCCAATTCTAAATTTTGATGCGGTAAGGACACGTTCTACACCTTCAGATCCTACTGGAGTAGCCGGTTTAAATCATTATCTAAATGCCTGGAATTCTGCTTTTTCGATTTATGATAAAGAGGGGAATTTATTAATGCCTCCTGCTTCATTGGCGAGTATTGGTGGCGAGTTTGAAAATGAAACTTTGGGTGATCCCATTGTGGTTTACGATCAATTTGCAGATCGCTATTTAATCAGTCAGTTTAGCGATACTCCAGAGAGTTTCTTAATCGCTGTTTCGCGCGGGCCTGATCCTGTAAACGATGGCTGGTATACGTATCGTTTTTCAACCAATGGTGTTTTGCCAGATTATCCAAAAATTTCGGTGTGGAGTGATGGGTATTATATTACTACTAATAAGAATTCGAATACTGCAGATGAGAGTCAGGTGATTTATGTGATGGAGCGTGACCAAATGTTAATGGGGGCAACCGCTCAGTTTGTATCTTTTCCGTTACCTGGAATAGAAACCAATGGTTTTTATAGTCCCGCTGGTTTTAATGCGATGGGAAACACCATGCCGCCTAAAGGAAATGCCCCAATAATTTATCTTCAGGATGATGCCTGGGCCGGAGTGCCAGAAGATCATTTAAAAATATGGCTGGTAAATGTAGACTGGGAAAATTTAGAGAACTCTACCATAGAGGAATCGCAGGAATTAGGTTTAGCGAGCGGAGTGTCACCGTTTACTGCTACTTTTGACGGCGGTGCTTTTAGTAACTTATCACAACCCGGAAATGGGCCGGAGATTGATGCGCTACAGGCCACCATGATGTATATGACCCAATACCGAAGATTTCCAGATCATAACTCGGTAGTTATGAATTTTGTTGTGGATGTAGATCCCACTTTGGCAGAGCATGCAGGGATTAGATGGTATGAGTTGCGCCAAAATAGTGATGGCGGTAAATGGAGCGTTTATCAGGAAGGAACTTATGCGCCCGATAAAAGTGATCGGTTTAGTGGGAGTATTGGTATTGATGACCAGGGAAATATAGGTTTAGGTTTTACCGTTTTAGATGATAGTCCTGCCAATCCTGTTTATCCTTCCATAAGGTATACCGGTAGATATGCCAATGATGAGCGGGGAATAATGACGCTGGAAGAACAGAGTTTTGTTGAAGGCCGAAGTCCTAATCCCAGTTCCAGGTATGGGGATTATGCCCATTTAACGGTAGACCCTGCAGATGGAATTACTTTTTGGCATAATGCAGAATATTTTAAAGGGGAAGACAGGTTTAACCATATAGGCGTTTTTAGAGTAGCTTCAGATTTATTAAGCGATGTTGGGATTACAGAAATTGTATCTCCAGTTGATGCAACGCTGGGTGCAAATGAGCAGATTACGGTAAAAATAAGAAACTTTGGAGCACGAACTCAATCTGATATTCCTGTAAGTTATTATTTAAACGGTCAGACCATTACAGAAATTTATTCCGAGAGTATTGAAGGTGCTTCTTCTGTAGACTTTACTTTTTCGAGAACTGCCGATCTCTCCGAAATAGGACGATCTTATGAAATTGCAGTACGAACCAATTTGGATGGAGATCAAAACCCGGCTAACGATACAATTACCAGGGTGATTAGAAACCTGCCTCCTCGCGATGTTGGGGTGACCTCTATTAATGCACCAATAACTTCAGAGAATCTTGGAAGAAATGAAGAGGTATCCGTAACCATCGAAAATTTTGGGGGTGAACCGCAAAGCAATATTCCCGTTTGGTATCAAATAGGGAATAATAATCGGGTAGAAGAAAAGTTTCCGGGAACTATTGAAGTGGGAACGAACATAGTTTATAATTTTCAGCAAACCGCTAATCTTTCTGTAGATGGACGTTATAGATTAAGTTCGGGAACCAGTCTGCAGGAGGATTTTGATCCTTCTAATGATGTAGAGGAAGCTTCCATAGCCAATCTTAATTGTATCCCAGAGGGATCAGACTGTGATTTTGGTGATGGGATTTCTTATTTTCAGTTGGGCGATATTTTGAATGAAAGAATTCCCTGTAATAATGGATATGGCGATTTTGTAAGTTCTTCAACCAATTTAGACCGTTCTCAGCAGACTTTTACAGTAACCGTAGAAACTTATTTTCAGGCAGAAGCTGATGAAGAAAAATTTTCTATGTGGATAGATTTGGATGATAATGGCGAGTTTGATGATGATGAGCGATTAATTACTTCAAAAGCCTTAACTCAGCCAAATACCTCTTTTGCTTTCGATTTTAACCTTCCTGATAATGCACCTTTGGGCCAACATTTGTTAAGGATTAGAGCAGGTGATACCCGATATGAAGGGGATTTAAATAGTCCTTGTGATGTGATGACGTATGGGACCACTCACGATTATTCAGTAAATATTATAGACAGTAATTTAGATATCAAAGATTTTATCCTAAACGATGCCGAACTGATGGTATTAGATGAATATAAGGGGCATTATCGCGTTGTTTTGGAAACCAGTTTTGCCGAGCCGTTACGTATTACAGTGCATAATGTACTCGGGCAGAAAATGCTGGAAAATAAAGTTGAAAACACTGGTGACGGTTATGTTTACGATTTAGATATGTCTTACGCTGCGCGTGGTGTTTATCTGGTACGTATTGGAACTCGAAAAGTAGGGAAAGTGAAGCGGTTTATCGTAAAATAAATAGATGCTTATGTTTAAAAATGGTTCTTTTTACTAGTATTTACTTTTAGCTAAGATTTGAAAGTTGGTGATAAAGCTCCAGTGATTAAACCCGTAAGAGTGGATCTATACCGAAGATTACTTTGAGTATACTTCAAAACCAATTGTAACCATAGTAGATATCTGGTTTGCGCATTGTGCTCCTTGTGTGATAGCGACGCCGGATTTCAATCAAATAAAGGCTAAATATCCTTATTATAAGAGTTATTGCTATCGTATTTGATGATAAAGAAACAGTTGAAGAATTCTCTGAAAAAGTAGCCTTAACCTACCCGGTGGGGATAGATTCAGAATTAAAGACAACTTATGGTATCGAAATGCAACAAGCTTCTGGTAAAATGATAGTTTATGATATTCTGAAAAACTAATTAAAGGCCTTATTTTTGCCCAAAATCAATAAAAATGAGAATAATTTCCTATAACGTAAACGGAATACGGGCGGCAATAAGAAAAGGTTTTTTAGATTGGATACAGCAGGCGAATCCAGATGTGGTATGCTTGCAGGAGATAAAAGCCCAGCCAGATCAATTAAATTTAGAGGAATTTACCGATGCTGGTTACCCTTATCAATATTGGTATCCCGCGAAGAAAAAAGGATATAGCGGAGTAGCGATTTTAAGTAAAACCGAACCTAATCATGTAGAATACGGTACAGGTATCGATTATATGGATGATGAAGGCCGAAACATAAGAGCCGATTTTGTTGATTTTTCTGTAATGAGTTTATATTTGCCTTCAGGAACAAATATTAATCGTTTGGAGCATAAGCTTCAGTATATGGATGATTTTCAGCAGTATATTGATAGTTTGAAACAGCAAATTCCAAATCTGGTTATTTGTGGGGATTATAATATCTGTCACGAAGCAATAGATATTCATGATCCTGTTCGACTTAAAAATGTGTCTGGTTTTTTACCTGTAGAGCGAGAATGGATTGATAATTTCATGAAAAGTGGTTTTATAGACAGTTTTAGGTATTTTAATGATGAACCCGATCAATATTCTTGGTGGAGTTATAGAGCCAATGCAAGAGCCAATAACAAAGGTTGGAGAATAGATTATAATTTAGTTGCAGCACCTTTACAAGAAAAATTAAAACGTGCCGTTATATTACCAGAAGCCTATCATAGCGATCATTGTCCTATATTAGTAGAGCTTGAATAATTAAATAAATTAACAATGAAAAGAACCCTATTGGCCATTTCAGGAAGTGTTTTAATGCTTACTTCCTGTGTTTCTTCAAAAGTGTATAAAGATCTGGAAAGTCGTCATGCCGATCTAAAACGGGATAACCGCGAATTAAAAAGCGAGTTAGATCGACTAAAAGGTGTTGATGAAGAGCTTGCGGAATTAAAAGCCGAACACGAAAGCTTAACTGCAGAAAGGGATAAACTTAAAAATGATCTGGCCAGTCTGCAATCTAATTACGAGAATCTGAAAAGTTCTTATGACGCTTTAGAGAAAAATTCTTCAGCAGCAATTGCAGAAAATTCCCGCCAAAATCGTGAGTTACTGGCACAGCTTGAAGAGAAAGAGAAAACGCTGGCAGCCGAGCAGGCCAGGTTAGAAAAGTTACAGAGAGATTTAGCAGCACGTTCGCAACGCATCGACGAACTGGAAGGCTTAATTGCGGCCAAAGATGCTAAAATGAACGCTTTAAAAGATGCAATTTCAAAAGCTTTAACCGATTTTGAAGGAAAAGGACTTACTGTAGAACAACGCGATGGGAAAGTATATGTTTCTATGGAAAATAAGTTACTTTTTAATTCTGGTAGCTGGGCGGTGAACGCTGATGGTCGCCAGGCGGTAAATCAATTAGGAAGTGTCTTGGCCCAAAATCCGGATATTAGCGTATTAATAGAAGGCCATACGGATAATGTGCCTTATGGTGGTAACGGTCCGTTAAAAGATAACTGGGATCTTTCTACAAAAAGAGCCACAGCTATCGTACAGATTTTAAGAGAAAACAGTAATATCGATCCACAAAACTTAACCGCTGCCGGTCGTGGTGAATATGCTCCTGTTGCAACTAATGATACTGCAGAAGGAAAAGCGAAGAACCGAAGAATTGAGGTAATCTTAACGCCAAAATTAGATGAGGTAACGAAGCTTTTAAATGAAGTAGACTAATGTTTCTTTATCAAAATTAATTTTCTGCAGAAAGTTAATAATATTGAAATGTCCTTTTGAAGTTTTCAGAAGGACATTTCTTTTTTAATCTTTGTTTGAAATTCGTCATTTTCGGCGATTATTTTTTCTAAAATATTTTTAAATGAAATACACTACATTACCAAATACCGATATAAAAGTAAGTAAGATCTGCCTGGGTACGATGACCTGGGGAGAACAAAATACTGAAGCTGAAGGACACGAGCAAATCGATTACGCACTGGATCAAGGGGTAAATTTTCTAGATACTGCTGAAATGTACTCGGTACCTGCAAAACCAGAAACGCAGGGAAGTACTGAAAAAATAATTGGTAGCTGGCTAAAGAAAACCGGGAGACGAGAAGATATTGTTTTGGCTTCTAAAGTTGCCGGACCTGCTGATATGGTTTCTCATATTAGAGAAAATATGGGCTTTAGTAAAGAAGCATTGAACGATGCTTTGAATAAAAGTTTAAAGCGTTTAAACACCGATTATCTGGATTTATATCAACTACATTGGCCAGAGCGTAATACTAATTTCTTTGGGAAACGTGGTTATAAACATGAAGAAGATGAAAAATGGCAAGATAATTTTAAAGAAGTTCTGGAGAATCTTCAGGAACTGGTGAAAGCAGGTAAAATTCGTCATATTGGGTTATCCAATGAAACTGCTTATGGACTAAGTAGGTTTTTAGAGGAAAGCCGACTTCATGATTTACCGAAAATGATCACGGTTCAGAATCCCTATAGCTTATTAAACCGAAAAGACGAAATTGGCCTTACCGAAGTGCTTCATCGTCAAAATGCTGGATTATTGCCTTATTCACCACTAGGTATGGGTACGCTCTCTGGAAAACACCTTAACGGAATTGTAGAAAATACACGGTTAAGTTTATTTCCGCAGTATAAAAGATATTCAGGTGAAGTAGCTGTAGCGGCGACCAAAGCCTATAAAGAAGTTGCGGTGAAACATGAACTTTCGATGACCCAAATGGCATTGGCTTTTGTGAATCAGCAGCCTTTTGTAACCAGTAATATTATTGGGGCTACAAAAATGGAGCAACTTAAGGAAAATATCGGAAGTATCGAGCTTGAGCTTTCAGGGGAAGTGTTGGAGGATATCGAAAAAGTACATGAAAAATACCCAAATCCGGCACCTTAAGATAAAAGTTGAAAGTGAAAAGTTGAAAGTTCAAGGTTTAACTCCAGAAAGAGGGAACTTTTTAAATTGAATGGTCTAAAAAATCCTGAACCTCAAATAATGCTTGAATACTGAATTTTTAATCCTAGTTATTTAGTGGAATGGTCTGGAAGGAGACTTTAGTCCTATGTGTGAATCATGTCACAATAGGTTTTAAGACATATTGCCGTTAGTACAAGGAAAAAATCAAGATCTTTTTAAAATTTTACGTAATAATTAAATATATTTATACGTAAATCAATTTATGATGGATAAAAAATTGACATTAAGCCTCAGTGAAGGCATTATAGAAAATGCAAAAACATATGCAAAAGCCAATAATATTAGTTTATCAAAATTAATAGAATCTTATCTTGGATCTTTAACTAAAGAAGAAAAGAAAGAATTGGAAATTTCTCCACTTGTGAAAAGTTTAAGCGGTGTCATCTCGGTTGATGAGAACTACGAACCAAAAGATGATTATACAGAATATTTGATCGAAAAATATAAATGAAAAGAATATTAATAGATACTAATATCGTGATCGATTTACTTTCAAAAAGAGAAGGATTTTACAATGAAGCTGCAAAACTATTTACTCAGGCAGATAAACAAGAAATAAAACTAAGCATTTCTTCATTAACTTTTGCAAATACAAATTACATTCTAACCAAGTTAAAATCACCAAAGGAAGCCAGAGAAATTCTCAGAAAGTTTAAAGTACTTGTTGAAGTTTTAAGTTTGGATGATAAAATTATTGAATTAGCATTAAGTGACGAGAGTTTTCCTGATTTTGAAGATGGATTGCAATATTATTCAGCAATTGAAAATGATATTGAAATAATAATAACAAGAAATAGAAAAGATTTTAAAAACTCGAAATTACCATTATTGACTGCTAAAGAATATTTGGCGTCTTAGTAATTTTTGCCAGTAGCTAACAAAGATGTTTTTAATCCTAGTTTTTCGATGTAATAGTTTGGAAATGTGAGGTATATGGAGATGATTTTAATAACTGTATGGATTTTAAATATTCAGCGATTAAAAAGTAAAAAGACGCTTCGCTTCAGGAAACAAGAGTCAAGACGAAACATCTCGAATCGGGCCTCTCTCGAAATGATGGATTTTTAGTTTATAAACAATTTATATGCTAATAGCTAAGAGCTGCAAGCTAAATTAAAGCGGAGCCACTAAACTCTCATGAACAAAAGATGCGCTTTTGTTTTTAGGTCGGACATGAAACCAATCACCGGTTTTCCCTAAAAGCTGAAGCGTATCTTTATTTTTTGCCTGTCCTAAAATTTGGGAGGTTGAAGTGTTAGGCTGATTGCGAAGGTTTGCGACACTACTTTTGGTAAGTAAACTGGTCGAATTTTTATCGAATGTTGTGATTTCTGGTGTGAAGTTTTCATGCTGGTACACAAAATAGAGCGGATTTATCGCGCCACGCTTATAAATACCAAAATGCAGGTGCGGAGGGGTGGTTTTGGCATTTCCCGTATTGCCAACAAAACCCAAAGTGTCTCCTTTTTTTACACTTCCAGAGGTTTTTGCAATACTATCCAAATGCGCGTAATATAAAGACTGTCCTCTTTTTGTATCTCGTAACCATACCTGTTTTCCACCCAGGCCTTTTTCTCCGGTAAAACCAATACGGCCGTTGGTGGCTGCAAGTACAGGAGTCCCCCGGTCAGCAAAAATATCTATTCCCTCATGACTTCGGGCTCCGCCATCTCGTTTAGCTCCCCAATAACTCTGAATGTCACTGTTTTTTCCATCGGCTACCGGGAAAAAATAGGCCGGTTTTTTATTGAATTTCAGTACAAAGTCAGATTGCGTCTCTATCGCAGGCTGAATTACTATTTTATAAAGTCCAGATTCCTTAATTTCATATTGAAATATTTTCTGGTCAATTTCAGCACTTTCAATTTTATTGAAACTTTGAATGCTATCTAATGTCATCCGGTAAAAATCGATAAAAACAAGATCATTTACAGAATCGGTAAAAATTTCTAAATTAAAAACCTCTCCGGGATTTAAATTCATTTCGTAGGCATATACGGGAAAAGATCGGGGCATAAACTTCCCACTTTCGGCATAAGGCAATTCAATTTTTAAACTATCCTGTAAACCAATTTTAATTTGCTCTTCCCACAGCGAGAATAATTGATCTGATATATTGTAATCCCGTTTATAAATTTCTTTAGCACTGGGATTTGTAATAAAATCGGTCGCTTTGTTTAAACGGGAACAGGAGGTGCAAATTAATGCTATAATGAGGTAATATATGCTCTTCTTCAAATTCAAATTCTCATTTTTTTCCTCGATATTCGAGATTAAGAAAAAGTTGGGGTGTTACTGTTTAAGAATTTCAGCATTACTCGCTACGTATTGTCTATCTTTAAAAGCAGCAATTATGCCATAATTATGCAAAAAGCTGACTCACCACATCTTCGATTTTGGAAACTTTAATCACCTGGATGTTATACGAAGCTTTTGGCAGTTTACTTTGTTTGGAAATCATGATTCTGGCAAACCCTAGTTTTTCGGCTTCTAAAATTCGCTGGTCTACACGGGTTACCGGTCTAATTTCTCCGGCAAGACCCACTTCAGCGGCAAAGCAACTGTCCTTTTCTATCGAAATATCTTCGTTGGAGGACAGAATGGCGGCAACAACGGCAAGATCGATCGCAGGGTCATCTACACTAATTCCGCCAGTGATATTAAGGAACACATCTTTTGCACCCAATTTAAAACCCGCTCGTTTCTCTAAAACAGCTAAAAGCATATTTAATCGCTTGGCATTATAACCCGTAGTAGATCGTTGCGGAGTTCCATATACGGCGGTGCTTACCAAAGCCTGGATTTCGATCATTAGTGGGCGCATCCCTTCTAAAGTACTGGCAATAGCGGTGCCGCTTAGGTCTTCGTCATTTTTGCTGATTAATATTTCTGAAGGATTATTCACTTCTCGCAAACCGCTGCCTTGCATTTCATAAATTCCAAGTTCATGGGTGCTTCCAAATCGGTTTTTGTGGGAACGCAAAATTCGGTAAACGTGATTGCGATCCCCTTCAAACTGGAGTACGGTATCCACCATGTGCTCTAAAACTTTTGGCCCTGCGATACTCCCTTCTTTAGTGATGTGACCAATCAAAATAACAGGGACATTACTTTCTTTGGCAAATTTTATTAGTTCAGAGGTGGTTTCACGAATCTGGGAAATGCTTCCCGGAGCACTTTCAATATAATCACTATGCAATGTTTGTATCGAATCGATGATTACTACTTCAGGAGAAACCTCTTCGATTTGCCTAAATATATTTTGCGTTTTGGTTTCGGTGAGAATATAGCAATTGGTGGAATTTGGATCAATACGCTCTGCTCTCATTTTGATTTGCTGCTGACTTTCTTCTCCAGAAACGTACAGTACCTTATACGGAAAGCTTAATGAAATTTGAAGTAATAGTGTGCTTTTTCCAATTCCTGGTTCTCCGCCAAGAAGTGTTAAGGAGCCGGGTACAAGTCCGCCTCCTAAAACACGATCTAATTCGTTATTTCCTGTTTTCCAGCGATATTGCGGTGCAGTTTCAATTTCATTTAAACGCAAAGGTTTAGCGGCTCTTTTCGCTTCGGTTTTTGCGGAAGATGTCCAGTCTTTTTTAACGGGTTTCTCTACAATCTCTTCAACTATTGTATTCCAGTCTCCACAAGAATTACAACGTCCCTGCCATTTAGAATACTGCGCGCCACAATTTTGGCAATAATATGCTGTTTTTACCTTCGCCATAGCCGCAAAGATAATTAATACCCGTTGGCTTTTTTAATTTCATTGGCTCTTTCCAACATATAATCTGTTGTTAAGAAAGAGATGGGTTTTTGACTATAGGCTTTTTGATAGGTTTTCATGGCACGTTGCGGGTTGCCGGTTTCTTCTTCCCATCTGGCTTCAAAATAAGTGGCCAGCATAGTGTTTGGATAATGTTCTGCAGCCATTTTACTTAGATCTTTAAAATCATCCCAACGTTTGGTTTTTTCAATTGCCTGATTAATCGCCAAAAAATCATTGAGCCTAATTTGTTTCTGAAGACCAAAAAGTTCGTTGATCGTATTGTATTTATCTTGTAAATATTCTGAAAGGCTTATACTGGTTTGAAGTAATGTTGTTTGATATTCTTTTTGTGAAATTGGCCTGTAAATCTCAAAAATATTATCAATTGCTGAAGGAATTGCTTTTCCTACCAGGGAGTAATGGGTAGCTCCTTCAAAGTTATCAAAATTATAGTTTAGAAGTGTATTATTGACCTCTTGAAGCTGACTGTCAAAAGCTTTTATTGATTCCTGAAGTTGCGGAATATCATCTGATCCCGTGGCCAGGTAATACCATATTTTTTTATCGGTTTTTTCAAAAACCTCCCCTAATCTTACATTCATTTTAGGAGCATAATCCGGACTTAGATTGATGTAGGCGTCAAAAATCGGTTTGTCTTTTAAAAGATAAAAGTTCATGAAGTTAGCCGTAAGATCATGGCCAACGATTACATGAAAAGGGGCCACGCGATATTTGTTTGCGATGTTCTGCATTAATTCCATTCCCAAGAATTCAAAAAAAGTAGCACCATTTTCGCTGGGTAGATAACGGTCTTCATCATAATATGAGTCGGCTTCACGGCTACGACCCTGGTTTACACCAATTACAATCATCTCAGGAGCATCTTCCCAGTAGGAGTAATAATCGATCATCCCGGCAACCGGTTCAAACAGGTAATCACCATCTAATACTAGCATTACGGGATAAAATTTTTCTTTGTTTTCTTCGTAATTTCTGGGTAGCTGAATTTTAATTTCCCGGCTGCTACCAAGCTTTTCAGAAGAGATCGTCTCATAGGTGGTTTGGGCAGAAATTATCCACGGATAGATAATGACTACCGCTAAAAGTAGTTTTTTAATCATAGGTGTTTATTTAGCGAGGATCAATATAAATAATTATTTCCTTCTGTTAAGGATTGGAAGGAAAATAAATGAAAGTCCCCCTAGAACAAGGTTTAAAAAGGTTTGGGAAGCCCAGACAACCCAGCCAAATGCTTCGCCACCCTGTCTGGAAATACTAAAAAGTGTTAAGACGCCAGCAATTGCAATAGGATAAACACCAATACCGCCATTAGTTACCGAGATGGCAAAAGAACCTACCACGAATGCGGCTAAAATGGCTCCAAAACCTACATTAGTAGTTTCAGGAATTGCAAAAGTGGCTACGTAAAACATCGTTACATACATGATCCAGATAAACAGGGTATGAAATATAAAAGCCCATTTTTGCCGCATTTTTAAAATGCTGCGCATTCCTTCAAGCAAACCTTTTGCAAAGTCTTTAATTTTACGAAGTAGCGGAAGTTTTGATTTTTTAATAAGTATTAAGCTAAAGGTTCCTAGGATGACTAAGACTACAAAAACTCCTATTGTGAAAATGGGATTAATGTTATTCTCCGCAAAATAGGTAAGTACGTTATCGGTTTGAAGAATTACCGCAAGCGAAATAATGCTTAATAGAATAATTAAATCGGCAAGTCGCTCAGAAATTATAGTTCCAAATCCTTTTTCAACAGGAATATCTTCATAGGTTTTTAGCGTAGCAGCCCTAAGGAACTCCCCGGATCTTGGAATGCCTAAATTAGCCAGATATCCGGCCATTAAAGCCATAAAACTATTTATAAACTTAGGCTTGTAGCCTAAAGGCTCCAGCATGAACTTCCATCGGTAAGCACGTGAGAGATGAGAAAGAGTTCCTAAAACCAAAGAAAGGCCTACCCAAAAAGGATCAGCCTTTTTAATATTTCTAATAAGTTCTGCTCTTTCAGTCGGTGTTGCACTGTTGTAACTATACCAGATTAAAAAAATCCCCAATAAAAGGGGAATAATAGTTTTAAGTATTTTTTTAAGCTTGGTATTCAAAAAGTCAAATATTAGTTAAGCAAATTATTTTCTTCATTAGGGAAAACAATGGCAGGTTTAAAACTCTTGGCTTCTTCAAAATCCATTATGGCATAACAAATAAGGATAAGTACATCACCTTTGGCTACTTTTCTGGCTGCCGCACCGTTTAATGTGATCTCGCCAGAGTTTCTTGGTCCCGGTATGGCATAAGTTTCTAGGCGCTCCCCATTATTGTTGTTAACAATTTGTACTTTCTCACCTTCAATGATATTGGCTGCGTCCATCAAATCTTCGTCGATGGTGATGCTGCCAATATAGTTTAGATCGGCACCAGTTACTTTTACACGATGAATTTTAGATTTTACTACGTGAACTTGCATGATTTTTAGTTATTGAGAGCAAGATTGTCAATTAGCCTAATATCTCCTGCATAAGCAGCAATAAAGGCGCGATAGGTCTCTCCCTCCCTTTTTTCGGTTAATTTTTTTAATGTTTTGGCATCGGAAATTTCGAAATATTCCAGTTCTAAAAATGGATAATTTCTAAATTGTTGTTCGACCCAATCATTTATATAATTTGCACTTTTTGTGCCAAAAAGCGTTTTTGTTTCTTTTAAGGTTTCAAAGATAAAGGCTGCTTTTTCGCGTTGCAAATCATTTAGTCGCTCATTACGGCTACTCCTTGCAAGACCCGATTCTTCTCTTAGGATAGGACAGCCAATGATCTCTACCGGGAGATGTTCTATTTCTGTAAGTTTCCTAATAATTTGTAATTGCTGATAATCTTTTTCGCCAAAGAAAGCTTTGTCGGGTTCCACAGTATTAAAGAGCAGTTTAACCACGGTGCCAACCCCGTCAAAATGTCCTGTCCTGTGTTTTCCTTCCATTACGACATCCAGACCTTCAAAATCAAAATGCTCAGAAACGATTAAATCACCATATAATTCATTAGCGTTAGGGGTAAAGACAAAAATTTCTTCAGAAACTTCTCGAAGTAAATTAATATCTTTTTCCAAATTTCTGGGGTATTTTTCCAGATCCTCAGGCTTATCGAATTGTGTGGGGTTCACAAAAATGCTTACCACAACCTGATCGCAGGATTTAATGGCTTCTTTTACAAGGTGTAAATGGCCTTCGTGCAAAGCCCCCATAGTTGGTACCAAACCAATGGTTTTACCGGTACGCTTTTTTGTAGCTAAGCTTTGCTTTAAAAGTTCTTTTTCTTTAAAAACCTGCATCGTAATTTAAAATTAACAGCTTGCAAACTTAATATATCTCTGGCAATCTGCATAAAATTTTGTAATTTTGCGTGTTTTTTGTTCGCAACCGCACTTTAAAGAAAAAAATATATGAAAGATAAGAGGATATTGTACGTCTCGTCTGAAGTTATACCTTACTTACCTGAAACCGAAATATCATCCACATCTTTTGAAGCCGCAAAAATGGTGAATAACATTGGAGGGCAAATTCGAATTTTTATGCCAAGATTTGGTAATATAAATGAACGACGCCACCAACTACATGAGGTTATTAGGCTTTCTGGGATGAATATGGTGATTAATGATTTAGATATGCCATTAATCATAAAAGTTGCTTCTATCCCAAAAGAAAGAATGCAGGTTTATTTTATTGATAATGAGGATTATTTTAAAAGAAAGGCAACCTTATCTGATGAGGATGGAAACCTCTTTGACGATAATGACGAGCGCGCCATCTTTTTTGCTAAAGGTGTGATTGAAACAGTTAAGAAATTAAACTGGTCTCCAGATATTATTCACGTACATGGCTGGTTAGCCTATATGCTCCCATTATACTTAAGGCATTATTACGGAAATGAGCCACTTTTCAAAGATGCAAAAATTGTGACTTCTATTTACAATGAAAACTTTGATGGCACGTTAAATGAAGAGATGAGAGATAAAATCTTGTTTGACGGTATGGAGAAAAGGGATCTTAAACACCTTAAGGAACCTAGTTTTGTGAATTTAGCCAAAACTGCTGCAGATAATTCAGACGCTGTTATTGTTGGTAGTGACGACTTACCAGAAAACCTGTTGGATTATCTAAAGAAAATTAATAAACCATTACTTCCGTATAAAACAAGAGAAGAATTCTCACAGGCTTATCAGGATTTTTACACAACAAAAATATTAGCGGAATAGTAATTCTTATTTACATGAATTTATATAAAGGGATTTTAAAAATAACAACAGTATTTGTTGTTATTTTTCTTTTAGCATCTTGCGATGAAGATTTTAGTACTATTGGAGGGGAAATTATAGAGAATCCTGCGGGTGTACAGTTAAGGGAATATGATGTTAATGCCTATACGGTAGATTTAAAATCTGTTCAGACCAATGTTGCTTTTAGCTCTGGTCAGAGTGTGCAAAACCTGAAGCTTTTAGGGGTTTATAATCATCCGGTTTTTGGACAGAAAACAGCAAATGTTTTATCTCAGGTACGATTGGGGACCACTTCTCCAGAGTTTCCAGAAGGAGCGGTTTTAGATAGTGTAATACTAAACCTGCCTTATTTTAGTACAGAAGTGGTTGAAGATGGTGAGACTGAATATGAGTTGGATTCTATTTATGGGAGTGGCGGCTTTAGATTGAGTATTAGAGAATCAAGATATTTTTTAAATAATCTGGACCCTTCAGAGGATTTTGAAAGAGCACAAAAATATTATTCAGATCAACAATCTCTTTTTGAGCAGTTTCTTACAGATGATAATATATATGTGAACGAAAATTTTGTGCCTTCGCCAAATAGAATACGCTTTATTGGTGAAAATGATGAAGGCGAAGCAGATACTACTTATACTGCTCCAGCTTTAAGGGTTAATTTAAATAAGGATTATTTTCAGCAAAAAATTATGGATAAAGAGGGAAGTGCCGAACTATCCAGTATGAGTAATTTCTATGATTATTTTAGAGGATTGATGTTTAAAGCTGAACCTAGAGGCAATACAGGTAGTATGATATTATTCGATTTTTCCAGAAGTGATGCAGGTATCAAGTTATATTACTCTTATGAGGACGAAACAGAGAATGATGAGGGAGAAACTATAGCTGAAAAAGCGATTGATAGTCTGGGAATACGTTTTGGTGCTAATATTGTAAATACCTTTGAAGGAGAATATCCTGCTGAATTGCAGGAAAATATTGGTAGTAATTCAGAAAATCTTTATCTTGAAGGCGGTGAAGGTATGATAGGAGTGATTGAGCTTTTTAATGATGGAGATTTAGAAGACTTAAAATCCGAGAATTTAATTGTTAATGAAGCTAATCTCGAATTCTATATAAATAAGGATTTGATGAACGGTGCTACTACTCCAAAGCGTCTTTACCTTTATGATATTAATAATAATTCGGTCTTAGTTGATTATGGGGATCTTAATTCAAGGTCAAATGATCCGCTGAATGCCAGAACTATTTTTTCTTCTTTACCTGAAACAAATGAGAGTACCGGAGAAACTAAATACACTTTAAGGATAACACAGCATGTTATTAACCTTATAGAAAATGGTACTACGAATGTAAGACTTGGGGTGGTGATAACTTCAAATATAGAGCAGCTTGCTAATGTATCGGTAAGGGAAAGTACGCCAGAACTTTCTGGAGATAATAATTTAGAGATGGTTCCTGCCAGTTCTACTATTACTCCTGAAGGGGTGGTTTTTTATGGTTCTAATGCTTCAAACGAGGATACACGACTTAAATTAAGGGTATACTATACATCGACAGACCTATAACCCAAATCTTATATGTGCGGAATAGTAGGATACATTGGGCATAGAAATGCTTACGATGTTGTTATTAATGGTTTAAAGCGACTGGAGTACCGTGGTTATGACAGTGCTGGTATAGCGCTTTATGACGGGGAGGCTCTAAAAGTTTGTAAGACCAAAGGAAAAGTTGTTCATCTGGAGAAAAAAGTCCAGGAATCCATAACCTCAAATGGTTCTATAGGAATAGGGCATACCCGATGGGCAACCCATGGAGAACCAAATGATGTGAATTCACATCCCCATTTATCAAATTCTGGTAATCTGGCGATCATTCATAACGGAATAATCGAAAATTACGATGCCCTTCGAAAGGAATTAAAAAAACGCGGTTACACTTTTCAGAGTGATACCGATACCGAGGTTCTTGTAAATCTTATAGAAGATGTGATAAAGAACGAAGGGGTTAAATTAGGCAAAGCAGTACAAATTGCTTTAAATCAGACAGTGGGAGCCTATGCTATCGCTGTTTTTGATAAAAGAAAGCCAGATGAAATAGTGGTAGCCAGGTTAGGGAGTCCCCTTGCTATAGGTATTGGAGATAATGAATACTTTATAGCCTCTGATGCTTCTCCGTTTATCGCTTACACCAACAATGCCATCTATCTTGAGGATGGAGAAATGGCTGTAGTAAGACAAGGTAAAGAGGTAAAAGTTCGTAAAATTTTAAATGACTCTGAAGTAGATGCCTACGTTCATGAATTACAGCTTAATTTAGAGCAGATTGAAAAAGGTGGTTATGATCACTTTATGCTTAAAGAAATTTACGAACAGCCTAATGCTATTCGTGATACTTATCGGGGTCGCTTACTTGCTGATAAGGGTATTATAAAGATGGCGGGGGTAGATGATAACCTTGATAGGATCGCAAAAGCCAATCGTATTCTTATTGTAGGATGTGGTACTTCCTGGCATGCCGGTTTAGTTGCTGAATATATTTTTGAAGACATGGCACGTATTCCTGTAGAGGTTGAATACGCTTCAGAATTTAGATATAGGAACCCTGTAATTACCGAAAACGATGTGGTGATCGCTATTTCTCAAAGTGGGGAAACTGCAGATACTATGGCGGCTATAAAATTAGCTAAGGAGAAAGGAGCTTTTGTTTTTGGGGTTTGTAATGTGGTTGGATCTTCAATTTCTCGGGAGACTATGGCAGGTGCTTATACTCATGCCGGGCCGGAAATTGGTGTGGCTTCTACCAAGGCTTTTACTACACAGATTACGGTATTAACCTTAATGGCATTAAAGCTTGGGAAGTACAAAGGAACAATTTCTAACTCCGATTTTAGATTACATTTACAGGCGTTGGAAGCTATTCCAAAAAAAGTAGCAAAATTATTACAATCGGATAAAGTGATTAAGGAGATCGCTGCTACTTATAAAGACGCCAGGAACTGTATTTACTTAGGTCGTGGCTATAATTTTCCTGTGGCTCTTGAAGGGGCTTTAAAACTTAAAGAAATTTCGTATATCCATGCTGAAGGTTATCCTGCAGCCGAAATGAAGCATGGTCCAATCGCACTGATCGATGAGGAAATGCCGGTAGTGGTCATCGCTGTTAGAAAAGGACATTACGAAAAGGTTGTGAGTAATATTCAGGAGATAAAATCCAGAAAAGGCAAAATTATTAGCGTAGTTACTGAAGGAGATGTAGAAGTTAAGGAACTTGCAGATCATGTGATCGAAATTCCTGAAACAATCGAGGCTCTTACGCCTTTATTAACTACAATACCATTGCAGTTGCTTTCTTATCATATAGCAGTACTGCTGGGTAAAAATGTAGATCAGCCAAGGAATCTGGCCAAATCGGTAACTGTAGAATAAGGGAAATGCCAGGTGATGATTTCTTATTGCAGCGTGTATAGAGCGTAATAATAATCTGGGGCTTGCCCTCAGGTTCATTTTTATAAGAGGTTTTACCTGCTAAGAAGTGACTTTTTAGGCTCTAAAAAAAGTTATTTCTTTGGAAGTATGAAATTATAAAGAAAAAACTATCTTTGCAGCCAAATTTGTGGCCGATTTTTATTTATAGATTTATAAATCAGTAAGGTAGGTTGCAAATAGATTTAAATAAAAAACATTAAAGAAATTAATAATGTCTAAAGTAACAGGTAAGGTTGCCCAGGTTATTGGCCCTGTAGTCGATGTTTCCTTCGATTCAGAAAATGAATTGCCAAAGATTTACGACTCTTTGGAAATCACCAGAAAAGATGGTTCTATTTTGGTATTAGAGGTGCAAACACATATTGGTGAAGATACTGTTAGAGCTATTTCTATGGATTCTACAGATGGACTTAGCCGTGGTGTAGAAGTTGTATCTACCGGAGCTCCTATACAAATGCCAATTGGAAATGATATATACGGGCGTCTATTTAACGTAGTTGGGGATGCTATTGATGGTCTAGGAAATTTACCAAAGGCTGGTGAGGCAGGATTGCCAATTCACCGTGAAGCTCCAAAATTTGAAGACCTATCTGTTTCTACTGAAGTTTTATTTACCGGGATTAAAGTAATCGATCTTATCGAGCCTTATGCAAAAGGTGGTAAGATTGGATTGTTTGGTGGTGCCGGGGTAGGTAAAACCGTACTTATTCAGGAATTAATTAACAATATTGCAAAAGGCCACGGTGGTCTTTCTGTATTTGCCGGTGTAGGTGAGCGTACTCGTGAAGGTAACGACCTTCTTAGAGAGATGCTTGAATCTGGTATTATTAAATACGGTGATGATTTTATGCACTCTATGGAAAATGGTGGATGGGATCTTAAAAAAGTAGATAAGGAAGTGATGAAAGGTTCTAAGGCTACTTTCGTATTTGGACAGATGAATGAGCCGCCGGGAGCACGTGCGCGTGTAGCCTTATCTGGTCTTACTATTGCAGAATACTTTCGTGATGGTGCGGGGGAAGCTCAAGGTAAAGACGTGCTATTTTTCGTAGATAACATTTTCCGTTTTACTCAGGCAGGTTCAGAGGTTTCGGCACTTCTTGGCCGTATGCCTTCAGCGGTAGGTTATCAGCCAACTTTGGCAACAGAGATGGGAGCCATGCAGGAAAGAATTACCTCAACTAAAAAAGGTTCGATTACATCTGTACAGGCGGTTTATGTACCTGCAGATGACCTTACCGATCCAGCTCCGGCAACAACTTTTGCTCACCTGGATGCAACAACTGTACTTTCTCGTAAGATTGCCGAGTTAGGTATTTATCCGGCAGTAGATCCTTTAGATTCGACTTCGAGAATTCTTACTCCAGATATTTTAGGAAAAGAACATTATGATTGTGCGCAACGCGTAAAAGAGTTATTACAACGTTACAAAGAATTACAGGATATTATTGCGATTCTTGGTATGGAAGAACTTTCTGAAGAAGATAAACTTGCGGTATCACGTGCAAGACGTGTACAACGTTTCCTTTCTCAGCCATTCCACGTAGCAGAACAGTTTACGGGTCTTAAAGGGGTGTTGGTAGATATTAAAGACACAATCAAAGGATTTAATATGATTATGGATGGTGAGTTAGATCATCTTCCTGAAGCAGCTTTTAACCTTAAAGGAACTATCGAAGAAGCTATTGAAGCTGGAGAGAAAATGCTAGCTGAATCATAAAATAGTAGTGAAATCGAATAGTTAGTTATAATGAAAATTTATAACTAACTACTCCATAATCAGTACGCAATACTAATAACTATGTATTTAGAAATTGTAACTCCGGAAGCAGTTGTTTTTCAGGCCGAGATTGATGCGGTTAAAGTTCCTGGGATTGAAGGTGAGTTCCAGATGCTGAATAATCATGCACCAATTGTCTCTACTTTAACAAGCGGGACGGTGAAGATTAATCTAACGACTTCAAGTACTGATGTAACTTCAAAGTTATCTTCAGATTTTAGACAGGAAGGAAAAGAATTGTTTTATCCTATTAAGGGAGGTGTGCTCGAAATGAAAGATAATAAAGCGATCATTTTAGCCGACTAACTTAATTCTGAAATATTATAAAAAAAGCCTGTCGTTTTCGCAACAGGCTTTTTTATTTTAGTTAACGGCTGCTCAAATATAAATTGGTATACCACCAACCGTAAACCATGAGCTCCACTTTACTTGATAATAAAGATTAAATGCTTTACGGTAGTTTACTTTGCTGAAAGCCAATTTTCGCGATTTTTAAGTGCTTTTTTCTTTGGTTTAGGATCTATATTTATCTGGTAAGATGGATTTTTATCCACACCAACTTCAACAGTTTTTTCTTCACCATAATTGCTGAATTTTAGGCTGATTTTTTGCCCAGGTTTTAATTCTGAAGTGATTTCATTAAATTCTTCTACACTTGTTACCGGTATTGTATTGATTGAAATAATGTTAGCGCCTTTATCCAGGCCAGCTTTATAAGAGGGAGTTCCTATTTTAGGGTTATTGGTCATCACCAGTCCGTTTTCAGAATTTTCTACGGAAATATCTAAAAAGGACTCATTGGCCTTTCTTGATAAATCAACTCCCACATTTGCGAAAAGCTGCTTGTAATCCGGCATATTGCTGTTGTAGATATACTTGTTAAAGAAATTTTTCGCAATGTCTTCCCCGGCATATTGCTTTAACAGGTTTTCGATATCTTTAATCTCGTATGGTACTTCAGGTTTTCCATAAGTGTCCCAAACCAGCTTCATAAAATCATCAAGGTTTAGACCCTTATCTCGCAAATGCAGATCTAAAGCTAAGCCTAAAACACTACCGTAGGAATAATATGAAATAAAGGTGTTTTCTCGATTTACGGGATCCAGGGAAGTCGCGGCATCAACAAAAGGCGCCTGATAACTCATTTCAATTGGATTGAAATATTGTAAAGCCGGAGAGGTCCAAACATAGTTAAAACTACCATTTAAGCCATCGATATAATCATTTTCAGAGATAATTCCTGCTCGGCATAGGATAAGATTCGTATAATAACTTGTAAATCCTTCCGCAAACCAAAGCGCACCACTCATATTAGCTTGAGTGAAATCGAAAGGTTCTAATGATTGGGGACGTATGCGCTCTACATTCCAGGCATGAAAAAATTCGTGGGAAACTGTGCCGATATTACCTTTCATTCCACCATTGGCTAAAGTCTCAACATCAGTTAAGATAGTGCTATTACGGTGTTCCATGCCATCGCCAGAAACGTTTTGGATGTAACAGGCTAAAAAAGTATACTCCCCATAATCAAAATCGGGTAATTCACCATATACTTTCATTTCCTGTTCGACGATTTTTTTTACTTTTTCGAAATATTCATTGAATAGCTCGTCACTGCTGGGATCATGTAAAACGAAACGTACATTCTTACCGTCAATTTCAAAACTTTTTATTCTAAAATTACTAATCTCGGTGGGGCTATCCATAAAATACTGAAGATTTGGAGCGCTGAAGGTGTTTCCTTCAATATGTTTTAACTGAGTGGCGACTTTCCAGTTGGGCATAGCTTCAGTATTGTAAGTGATCTCTATAGGTCTCTCCTGTAAATCTTCAGCAAACATAAAAGTTGCGGGCATGTTTAAATGCGCATGTGTTGGGTCTATTTGGGAGTAGGTTCCGTCACCGCGATTGGCAAATAATATATATTCAATATTTACAATTCCATCATGGCCGGTTACTGCCCAGGCATATGGGTTTGGTCGCGTGACTTTTAGTTCTTTTCCTTTGCTATCTGTAGCTTTAAATCCATAAACATTTTTAGCAAATTCGTGAATCGCATAACGCCCAGGTGAAGATCTGCTCATCCTTACAGTGAAAGTATCTGTCTTTATTCCTGGAAACTGGATGTTGATTTTAGCTTCATGATGAACAGCATTTTCAAAGGAGATTTGATATTTATTTTGCTGAGCAAAACTAATCGTACAAACGAATAGAAAAATGAAGAGTAAACGCATGAGGTATATTTTAGTGTTAAAGGTAATTAATTATTTTTCATCCTGATACTCAAGAATGTCTCCTGGCTGGCAATTCAATATTTCGCAAATCGCTTCTAAGGTTGAAAATCGTATAGCTTTGGCTTTACCTGTTTTGAGAATGGAAAGATTAGCTGTAGTAATTCCAATTTTTTTGGCAAGTTCATTGCTCCTCATGTCTTCGCGCTCCAGAATTTTGTCGAGATTAATGATTATCGCCATTGCTTAGATTGTAAGTTCATTTTCCTTTTTAAGCTGTCTCGCGTTTTGGAATACTTTGGCAAGAAAAATTAGAAAGATACCAAAGGCAAGAATAATCCAAAAAGAACTAAAAGAAAATTCCATCCCAAAATTTAAGGTGATACGATTAGCTAGTATCATCTTTTTTAGAAATTCAGAAACTGCTCCAAGAATTACAGATAAACAAATTAACCTTCCGCCAAGATTTAAAGATGCTATCTGCAATTTTGTATACAGCTTATTTCTGAAGAAGCTTCTAATTAATTTGCGTAGCACGTAGAGGCCATAAATGTAAGCGCCGGTTTTAATGAGTTCTAGAATAATAAGTCCCCATAAAGCGAATTCGTTCATATTTTCGGGAATTTTTTCTGTAGAAATAAATGATATATCCGAGCCTGCTAAAAGACCGGTTATCAGTCCTAATAAAACGGCAATTAGGGAAAAAGCCGAAAAAATAAAGCAAATATCAAGAATCGTTTTTAGAAGAACTGGTGGTTTCATTGAGAAAATAATTATCGTTTAATAATAACAATATTATAAATAATTATTGTTTTTCGATAATTTTTATATTGAATTTTTCTTCATTTCTTATTAAGAAGTTTTCTAAACTACTATATCTCACTTTGAAACATTAAGAAATTGCAAAGTCAGTAGAACTCCTTATATTTAACGCTTATAATTCGCATAAAACTTAAATAATAACTATTATATTTGCGAGGAACGGATTTTTAACCAATTATGATATCAGCAATACTTTTAGGATTTTTATTTGCAATACTTTTAGTTTTCGCAGGAAAGTTTTTTAAAGGGAAGTATGCTGTTTTATCTTCCCTAATCCCTTTGGGACTCTTTGTATATTTTCTTCAGTTTATTCCAGAAGTTATGGGAGGAAATATAATAAGGGAAAGCTATAACTGGGTACCTTCTTTTGGCGTTAATCTTGGTTTTACTTTAGATGGACTTTCATTGTTATTTTGCCTTATGATTACCGGGATTGGATTCCTGGTTTTTGCTTATACCTCGGCTTATTTACATCATCATAAATATTTAGATCGCTTTTATGGTTATTTAAGTGTATTTATGGCGGCAATGCTTGGTTTGGTGCTTTCTGATAATGTGATTAGTTTATTCATATTTTGGGAACTTACAAGTATTAGTTCGTTCTTTTTAATAGGTTTTAATAACACTCAGGAAGCTTCCAGAAAATCAGCATTAGTCGCACTGGGGATCACTGGTTTGGGTGGAATGTTTTTATTAGCTGGAGTGATTGTTTTAGGAAATATAACGGGGACTTTTAGTATTGCTGAAATGCTAAATATGTCTCCTGAATTAATAAAAGGGAATGAATATTATTCCCTTGCTGTGATCTTATTATTTGGAGCTGCTTTTACTAAATCGGCGCAATTCCCGTTTCATTTTTGGTTGCCCGGAGCTATGAAAGCACCAACGCCGGTTTCTACCTATTTGCACTCTGCAACCATGGTAAAAGCAGGAATTTATTTGGTTATGCGTTTTACACCGGTTCTTGGCGGTGAGGAAATATGGAATACCACATTGATCATCGTTGGAGGTGTGACCATGCTTTATTCAGCGGTACATTCGCTGTTCAGGACAGACCTTAAAGGCGTACTGGCATATTCAACGATATCGGCTTTAGGAATTTTAATGTTCCTGATAGGTATGGGAACAACAGCATCTTTTACAGCTGCCGCCGTGTTTATTATAGTTCATGCTTTGTATAAAGCAACCTTATTCCTAACCACCGGAATTATCGATCATCAAACAGGAACACGTGATGTAACCGTGCTTTCTGGTTTACGTAAAGTTTTGATGCCGGTAGGAATTGCTGCAATTATTGCCGCAATATCCAGTGCTGGGATTCCTCCCACTATAGGTTTCTTGGGTAAAGAACTTACTTACGAAGCAACTATGCATGCCCCTATAATTGCCACAATACTACTGGTAGGTATTGTGATTACAAAAATGTTATTGCTTTGGGCAGGTTTCGTAGCCGGGATAAAGCCATTTCAGGGTAAATTGCCAGATCATTTAAAAGATACTAAAATGCCCGGTGCGTTGATGTGGGTACCGCCTGTTATATTAGCTGTTTTGAGTTTGGTTTTTGGAATAATGCCTTTTATTATCGAAGGCTCTTTAATCAAACCCGTAGTCGCTGCTTTAGGAGGGGAATCTGGAGAAATTCATTTAGCCTTATGGCATGGATTTAATACCGTATTTATATTAAGTTTGGTAACCATTACAGTAGGTACTATACTTTATTTTGTAATAAAGCCTTCGGCAAAGTTAGAAACAGCTATAGGGAAACTGGAGTTTGTAAGTCCTAAAAGCCTTATGGGGAAATTCAATACCGGCTTTACCCATCTTTCTTCTTTTTGGACCCGCGTATTTCAGAACGGCTATTTAAGAAATTATGTATTTATTATTATCTTTTTCCTTATCGGGATGGTAGGGTATACCATGATAGGCAATACAAAATTTGATATAGATTCTTCCATGTTGTCTACTGTTAGCTTTTATGAGTTGGTTGTTTTTATTATCATGTGTATTGCAATATTATTTACTGTTTTTACTAGCAGTCGTTTATCGGCAGTTGTAGCTATGGGGGTTGTAGGTTTAACTATTTGCCTTGTCTTTGTGTTTTATAGCGCGCCGGATTTAGCGATGACACAGTTTTCTATAGATACTTTAACGGTGATTCTCTTTGTGCTGGTGCTGTACCGTTTACCAAGATATCTTAAAATACAGGACCATAAGATGCGCATTCGGGATGGTATTTTATCCCTGCTTTTTGGAGGGATGATTGCTGTATTGGCTTTAGAAGTGCTCTCTGAACCTGTAAATACAGAAATTGGCGATTTTTATGCTAAAAATTCGTATATCATGGCACATGGTAAAAACGTAGTAAATGTTATTTTGGTAGATTTCAGGGGAGCGGATACTATGATAGAAATTTCAGTATTAACCATTGCGGCTATCGGGGTATTTGGATTATTGAAATTAAGATTAAAAAGAACAGATAGAGTTCAGTAATTAAGAGTTTATGAAAACCATAATATTAAGAACAGCATCTAATTACCTTTTACCGGTATTATTACTGTTCTCCATTTTTATTCTTTTAAGAGGGCACTACCTCCCGGGAGGTGGGTTTGTTGGTGGATTAATAGCAGCAATTGCCTTTGTGTTGCATTCTTTTGCAAACGGATTAAAAAATACAAAATCCCTATTAAGATTTCATCCCGGCTTTTTAATGCCTGTAGGATTGGCCTTGTCGTTTTTTAGCGGTCTTTCCCCGATAATTTTTGCCGGAGAACCATTTATGACCGGTCTTTGGTACCATGGTCATGTTCCTGTTTTAGGAAGTATTGGTTCTGCATTGTTTTTTGATATGGGGGTTTATCTTGTTGTAGTGGGGGTAACGCTAACGATCATTTTTACAATTTCTGAAGCGCCTTAATTATGGAGATATTATTAGCTATTTTAGTAGGCTTACTTTATGCGTCTGGAATTTATATGATTTTAAGACGTAGTTTTGTAAAACTTATTATCGGAATAATTCTATTAGGAAACGGTGCCAACCTTTTAATCTTTCTGTTAGGAAGAATTACTAAAGGTTTGCCGCCTATTATTCCTGAAAATTCTAAAGTGTTTTTGGAAGCTTATGCAGATCCTGTTCCGCAGGCCCTTATATTAACAGCTATTGTAATTAGTTTTGGATTACAGTCTTTTGCTATTATTCTGGTAAAAAGAGCACATAAGGTGGTAAGGACAGATGATCTGGACGAAATGAACGCAACCGACGAAGATTCATGATGCAACAATTAATCATATATCCATTATTATTTCAATTATTCCTAAGCATTGTTCTGATGTTTTTTTGGAATAAGATTAATGCCCAAAAAGTGATAAGCATTACCGGCAGTATTATTGCTGTAATACTTTCAAGTTATGTTTTTTATTACGTTTGGGAAAACGGAACTCAGAAAGTGAATGCCGGTAACTGGGATGCACCTTTTGGGATTGTTTTTGTGGCAGATACTCTGGCGGTTACCCTGGTACTTTTAACGGCTCTTTCTGGGTTGGCGGTTTCAATATTTTCTGCAGGTTCAGTAATAAAAGATCGATTGCGATTTGGGTATTTCCCAATATTTCATTTTTTACTGTTGGGGTTAACCGGGGCCTTTTTAACCGGGGATTTATTCAATTTGTATGTTTGGTTTGAAATTATCATTATCAGCTCCTTTGTGTTAATCACCATTGGTGGTGAAAAAGCACAGTTGGAAGGAGCCGTAAAATATTTTACACTTAATATTTTAGCTTCAACCATTTTCCTAACAGCAATCGCAGTTCTTTATGGTTTAACCGGCTCTTTAAATATGGCCGATCTTGCCGGTAAAGTAGCCGCGGTAGAAAATCGCGGACTTGTAGAAGTTGCAGCCATTTTATTTTTAATTGGTTTTGGTACCAAAGCTTCGATATTTCCATTGTATTTCTGGTTGCCTGCATCTTATCATACACCTCCCGCAGCGGTTTCAGCTATTTTTGGAGGCTTATTAACCAAGGTTGGGGTATATGCTTTAATACGCGTATTTACCTTAATTTTTGTGGGCGATGTCTTTCTTGGCGATATTTTATTAGTCCTGGCCATACTAACCATTTTTAGCGGTGGGGTAGGTGCATTAGTGCAGAATAATGTTCGTAAGGTATTTTCCTATTTGATTATTTGTCATATTGGTTATATGATTGCGGGGTTGGGCATGTTTACCGAAATCGCCATAAGTGGAGTCATTTTCTACCTGATTCATGATATTATGGTGAAAACGAATCTGTTTATGGTAAGCGGACTTATATTTAAAATAAAATCATCAAACAGTATGAGAGCTTTAGGTGGTTTTTATGCTAATTACCCTAAGCTGAGTTTGTTGATTTTTATTCCGTTATTTTCTTTGGTAGGAATTCCGCCATTATCTGGTTTCTGGCCTAAAATATCATTAATAGGTGAAGGTTTTAAAACCCAGAACTACTGGACGGTAGCAGCTATTGTCTTTGCCAGTTTTATCACCCTTGTGATTATTGCAAAATTATGGGCAGAGGTGTTTTGGAAAGATGCAAAAGAGATTCCAGAAAAGCCTAAATTTGAATATTTTAGTGATATTAGTAAAGCAAGGAAAACAGAATTTATTCTTCCTATCGTATTTTTAAGTTTAATATCACTATATATCGGTTTTGGGGCAGAGCATATTCAGGTGTTATCTTCCAGGATTGCAAATGAGCTAATGAATAGTCAGCAGTATATTGATACGGTTTTAAACAATAGTTAAGAGGGAAACAATGAAAAACAGGTTTTTATCTAATATTCTTCTAACATTTGTGTGGGTAGTACTCACCGGTGATTTCCATTTTGCTAACTATTTGTTTGGCTTTATAGTAAGTTATATCATTTTAATGGTAATCACTCGAGGTTCAGGTAAAGCCAAGTATTTTACCATCGTTCCAAGGCTTATCTTTTTTGTATTGTTTTTTCTAAAAGAACTGGTAAAAGCCAATTTAGAGGTGGCCTGGGAAGTGATGACACCAAAACTTAATATGACGCCGGGTATTGTAAAAGTTCCGTTAACCGTGCAAAGTGATGTAGGGATAACACTGTTGGCAAATATGATTACCTTAACTCCCGGGACATTAAGTTTAGATGTTTCCAATGATAAGAAGGTGCTTTATGTACATGCTATGTACATAAAAGATAAAGAGAAATTCATTGCCGGAATCAAAAACGGTTTTGAAAAACGAATTTTAGAGATTTTAAAATAATGACTTTAGCTGAATATTGTAGAATAGTAATACTGCCGATCCTGGCCTTTTCAGTAATTCTTATTTTAGTAAGGTTCTTTAGAGGTCCCAGCATTGCAGATAGGATTGTTGCACTGGACCTTTTAATCACTACCGTAATTGGTATTATTGGTGTTTATACCATTACTTCGGGGAGTTCTACTTTACTGGATACCGGGATGATTTTGGCGCTTATTGCATTTTTAAGCACCGTAGCCCTTAGTTATTATTTAGAACGAAGAAGCAAAAAGAAATGAATATATTTATAGGCATTGTAATTACACTAGGAACATTATTCGTTTTATTAGCGGCGGTAGGTCTAATACGGATGCCAGACACCTATTTAAGAATATCCGTAAATACCAAAGCAGCTACACTTGGTGTAGGTTTATTGTTGGGTGGTGTGGCTTTTTATTTTTACGATCTTAGTACAACTTCCAGAACTTTTGTAATTGTACTATTCTTATTTTTAACCGCTCCTGTGGGTGCGCATTTAATTGGGCGTGCCTCTTATTTTATAGGCAATAAACTTTGGGATAAATCACAAATGGATGATCTTAAAGGAAAGTATCAAAGAAATTCCCATGTTTTAAAAAGCGAGATCGACGATACTCCAGAAGATAATATAGATCACACCAAAATGTAATAGTTTAACTTAGACTTTGATAAGTTTTAAAGTTATAAGCCTTCTCTTTAAAACTCGATTTTCGTCAATCTGTAAGGGCAAATTCAGGTAAACTTGTAATTTTGCCTACATGAAAAGATTTCCTTCCAAGCTTATAAAAAGCCTAGACAAAAGAGTGCAGAATAATTCGCTTAGAGAATTGAAAATTGCTGGGGAAGGTGTTGATTTTTATTCTAATGATTATCTGGGATTTGCCAGTTCTCATGCTATCTTTTCTAAAGCTCAGAAACTTTGCGAAACCTATAATCTGAAGCAAAATGGAGCTACCGGTAGCCGACTTATTTCCGGGAATCATCAATTATATCAAATTACAGAAGACTTTTTAGCAGCATTTCATCAAACTGAAGCTGCGTTAATGTTTAATTCGGGTTACGATGCCAATATTGGTTTCTTCTCCTCTGTGCCACAAAAAGGAGATCTTATTTTTTTTGATGAATTGATTCATGCTAGTATTCGTGATGGCATTTCGATGAGTACTGCTAAAGCTTATAAATTTGAGCATAACGATATCGATGATCTACAGGATAAAGTGTCTAGACATGATTTTAAAGAAGATTCTTCGATTTATGTCGTAACTGAAGCGGTTTTTTCGATGGATGGCGATCTTGCCCCTTTACTTCAATTAGCTAGTTTATGCAACGAAAATAATTTCTATCTCATAGTGGATGAGGCACATAGTACTGGGGTTTTTGGTGATCACGGGCAGGGTTTGGTTACCCAATTGCGGCTTCAAGATAAGATTTTTGCCAGGATCCATACCTTTGGAAAAGCTATTGGCGCCCATGGCGCCGTGATTTTTGGTAGTAAAAACCTTAAAACTTATCTTTTTAACTATGCGCGCAGTTTTGTATACACTACCGGCTTGCCACCACATGCTGTAGCTACGGTTTTAGCCGTTTTTCAGGAATTAGAGAAGGGAAATTCGGTTTTAGAGATACTAAAAGCTAATATTCAATGTTTTAAAAGCGAATTAAAATCAGCTAAAATTGATCATTATTTTATCGAAAGTGAATCGGCTATCCAATGTGCGATTATTCCTGGGAACGAAAATGTAAAAAAAATAGCTTCAAAATTTCAGGAATATAACTATCTGGTAAAACCTATTCTTTCGCCTACTGTTCCAAAAGGAAAAGAAAGACTTCGTTTTTGCCTGCATAGTTTCAATTCTAAAGAAGAAATAAAATCACTTGTAGGTATTTTAAGGAATGTCCTAAAAGAAATTTAATTTGAAATGAAAGAATCTTATTTTATCACCGGTATAGGTACTGAAGTCGGGAAAACAATGATTTCGGCAATAGTGACTGAAGCTTTGGAAGCTGATTACTGGAAACCTATACAGGCAGGGGATTTAGCATATTCAGATACGCATAAAATTCAGGATTTAATCAGTAACGAAAAAACTAAATTTCATCCCAATGCCTTTGCCCTTAAAACACCCATGAGTCCGCATGCCGCAGCAGAAATCGATGGGGTAGAAGTTAATTCAAAAAATATAATTCGTCCGAATACCGACAATAATTTGGTGATAGAAGGTGCCGGTGGTTTATTGGTCCCCCTTAATGAAACCCAGACGATAGCCGATTTAATCCAACCTACCGATAAAGTGATTTTGGTATCACGCCATTATCTGGGAAGTATTAATCATACCTTGTTAAGTTTAGAGGCATTGTTTAGTCGCGGGTTAGATTGCTTCGGAATTATTTACAGTGGAAATGAGAATAAAACCACTGAAGATATTATCCATAAAATGAGTGGAGTGCCGGTAATTGGCCGGGTAGAAGAAGAGAAAGGGTTTACGGCTGAAATTATTAAAAAATATGCAGATAAATTTCGGGAGAAACTGAACAAGTAAATGATGGAAGATAAGTTAAATTTAGCTGAACGAGATAAAAAACACCTTTGGCATCCGCTTACCCAGCATAAAATTGCCGGTGATGCTTTAGGGATTACAAAAGCCAAAGGAGCCCGGTTATACGATGAAAATGGGAAGGAATATATCGACGGAATTTCGTCCTGGTATACTTGTGTTTATGGCCATTGCAACGATTTCATTACAGATCGCGTGGCCATGCAAATGAAGAATTTGGATCAGGTGGTATTTAGCGGATTTACGCATCTGCCGGCGGTCGAACTTTCTGAAGCTTTGATAAAGATTTTACCTGAGGGCCAGCAAAAAATGTTCTTTAATGACAATGGCTCTACAGCAACCGAGATCGGTATTAAAATGGCCTTGCAATATCATCATAATCTAGGGAATGATCGTAAAGTGATGCTGGCTTTTGAAGAAGGTTTCCATGGCGATACTTTTGGAGCGATGTCTGTTTCCGGACTATCGGTTTATAATGGTGCTTTCCAGGACCATTTTATTGCGGTGAAACGCATTCCAGTCCCCAAAGGAGAGAATAATGCAGAAGTTTTAGAGCTGCTAAAACAACTCATTAAAGAAAATAATATCGCAGGCTTTATTTATGAACCTCTAGTTCAGGGAGCGGCAGCAATGAAAATTCATGATGCAGATGGGCTAAATCAAATCCTCAAAGTTTGTAAAGAAAATGATATTGTATGTGTTGCTGATGAGGTGATGACGGGTTTTGGAAAGACAGGAAAATATTTTGCTTCAGATTATATCGAAATCAAGCCTGATGTTGTTTGCATGTCTAAAGCGCTTACGGCAGGTTTGTTACCTATGGGATTGACCAGCTGTACGCAAAAAATCTATAATGCTTTTTATTCTGAAGATATTGCAAAAGGATTGTTTCATGGGCATACTTATAGTGCAAACCCTTTAGCTTGTGCTGCTGCTTTAGCCGGAGTTGAATTGTTGGTCTCTCCAGAGATGCAGAATAATATTAAACGGATTGAAAATCTACATCAGGTTTTTGCTGCTAAAATAAAAGAGCATCCAAAAGTGACTAATATTAGGCATTTGGGGATCATCTTTGCATTCGATCTTGATGTAGAAATGGAACGTTATGGCAATGTAAGAAATCAACTTTTTGAATATTTTATGGAAAATGGCGTTTATCTGCGTCCCCTTGGAAATACCATTTATATCACCGCACCTTATATCACTTCAGATAAAGAAATGCAGAAGATTTACGATACGATTGAAGGGGTTTTTGACAGATTTTAAGTTAGAAGCTAGAGCTTAGACCGCTTTGCTATTAGAATTAAAATAATAAATATTTTGATGAGAATTTGATGATTTGAAGATGCGTTAATGCCAAGTATTTCCGAAATAATCTTAAAAATTTATGGATATCAGTTTATTTTTAAACTTCTTTTTTTGAAATTAATGACAGCAATGAATCATAATGAGCCGTGGTTATCCTGAAATCGATTCAGGGGTCTCATCGCAATAGTTTTTTCAATATTGTATAAGATTCCGGATCGAGTCCGGAATGACGAAAACAACGAAATATTACAAATTACTGATAATCAATTTTATAAACTGTTCAGTTAACGAATGATTATGTCAACTAAAAATGTTCCCCCTTCGGGGGGCAGGGGGATTAAAAATCCAATTTATATCGCTTCCACAGCTTCTATTTCTCCCTTAGGGGAAGATCATAAGGAAATTTGGGACGCTTATAAAAGCAATCATCATTTTATACAAAAGTATGATTTTGAAGGAGAAGAAGCTTTTGCGGCTTTTCTGCCAGAAAAATTGAGCGCGGAAATTGAGAAATTAAGAACCGAATCTACTCATTATCGAAAGCTCGATCTTTCGGTATTATTTGCGATTTATACGTCGAGACAGGCGATAAAACGCGCCGGTTGGGAGAGTGAAAAAAGTATCGGCATCAATATCGGAAGCTCCCGTGGGGCAACTGGTCTCTTTGAAAAATTTCATGCTGAATTTATCAAAAATAGGGTAGCATCTACACAGGCTTCGCCGGCAACGACGCTAGGGAATATTTCATCCTGGGTGGGACAGGATTTGGAGAATGACGGCGTTCATTTTTCACATAGTGTCACCTGTTCTACTGGCTTACATTCCATTTTGAATGCTGTTGCGTGGCTGCAATCTGGTTTGGCAGAAAAATTTATTGCCGGAGGAAGTGAAGCTGCTTTAACTCCGTTTACAATTGCACAAATGAAAGCGCTTAAGACGTATGCTATAGAAGATTTAGCATATCCCTGCCAGGCTTTGAATCTAGATAAGTCTCGAAACTCTATGGTTTTGGGAGAAGGTGCCGGATTACTGTGTCTGGAAACTTCATTTTCATCAAAAGCACTTGCTAAAATTACCGGGATAGGTTATTCTGCAGAAAAACTAAAGCATAGCGTTTCCATTTCTGAAGCTGGAAAATGTATACAAAATGCAATGAAAATGGCTATGGGAGAATTAGATCCTACTGAAGTTGATGCGGTGGTTATGCATGCTCCAGGTACCATAAAAGGAGATTTGGGGGAGGTAAATGCGATAAAAGCTGTTTTTGGGGAAAATTTACCGGCGATGACTTCTAATAAATGGAAAATTGGACATACGTTTGCAACTTCGGGAATCCTGAATCTGGAATTGGCAATGTTAATGCTGAAGCATCAGGAGTTTGTTTCGGTTCCTTTTTCCGATATTAGTAAAAAACCTATGCGATTACAGCATATTTTGGTAAATGCGGTAGGTTTTGGCGGTAATGCCGTTTCTATTTTAATAAGTAAACCCTAAACGGTGAGCTTTTAGAATTGTTTTGTTTTAAGGCGTCCCTATGTTTATTGGGGTAGCAATATCTAATCTCGATAGTCGAGTAAAATTTAATTTTCAGCCTATTGACAGGCGCAATATATCGTGCTAATCTTTTAGCGAAGTTTGATTATTTTTGAATAAATCTATTTTCATGGCGACAAGACATAACTGGACCAAAGAAGAAATCTTAGAGATTTACAATAAACCTTTAATGGAACTGCTTTACGAAGCAGCAACGGTTCATAGGAAACATCATGATCCTAATACTGTACAGGTTTCTACCTTACTTTCTATAAAAACCGGAGGCTGTCCTGAAGATTGTGGCTATTGCCCCCAGGCAGCTCGTTATCATACCGATATTGCAGGGAATGACCTTATGAGTGTGAGTCATGTTAAAGCACAGGCTTTACGTGCAAAATCTGCCGGGAGTTCCCGTGTTTGTATGGGGGCGGCCTGGAGAAATGTAAAAGACGGGCCAGAGTTTGATAATGTGCTGGAAATGGTACGTACCATTAATAAACTTGATATGGAAGTTTGTTGTACATTGGGAATGCTTACCGAAAACCAGGCACAGCGATTAGCAGAAGCTGGCTTGTATGCTTATAATCATAATTTAGATACCTCAGAAGAGTATTATAAAGAAGTAATTTCTACCCGTGGTTTTGAAGATCGCCTAGAAACGATAGATAATGTTCGAAAAACCAATGTTACTGTTTGTAGTGGTGGTATTATTGGGATGGGAGAGAAAGAAGAGGATCGTGCCGGGATGTTAGTAGCGCTTTCAACTTTAAATCCGCAGCCAGAGTCTGTACCAATTAATGCGCTGGTACCGGTTGAAGGTACACCAATGGAAGAACAAGCGCCGGTTTCTATATGGGAAATGGTAAGAATGGTAGCTACTACTAGAATTGTAATGCCAGAAACGCAGGTGAGATTATCTGCAGGGCGTACACAGATGAGTAGAGAAGGGCAGGCGATGTGTTTCTTTGCGGGGGCAAATTCAATTTTTGCCGGTGATAAATTATTAACTACACCAAACCCAGATGTTAGTGAAGATATGCAAATGTTCAAGGCTTTAGGCTTAAATCCACAAAAACCATTCACTAAAAAATCGAAACCAGAAACAGTAGAAGCTACAGATTCTAAATATAATTCGCTTGGAGAAAAACCAAAGTGGTCCAGACCGGGGCATATCATAGAGCGAAACAAAGTAACCGAAGAAAAACAAAAGGCAAAAGCCAAAGCTTAATTTTAGTATGAAACTTGATCTTCAGGAAGTGCCAAGGGTGAAGGGAATTTCTAAAGAGGAATTTCAACAGGAATATTTTATTCCGCAGCGACCGGTAATTTTTGAAGATCTGGCTAAAACCTGGCCCGCTTATCAAAATTGGAGTTTTGATTATTTTAGAAAGAAAGCCGGCGATATTGTAGTACCTCTGTATGATAGTACTCCGGCAAAAGGGAGACAAAATTCACATGGCGCTGCAAAGAAGTTACCGATTGATGAATATTTTGATATTCTGGAAAAGGGACCTTCAGATCTACGGATGTTCTTTTTTAATCTTTTACAAAACTGTCCGGAACTTTTAGAGGATATTGAATATCCGGATCTTGGAGTGAAGTTCTTTAAAAAGCTGCCGGTTTTATTTGTAGGAGGAGAAGGTTCTAGCGTAGTAATGCATTACGATATGGATTTGGCCAATAATTTTCATTTTAATTTTGCGGGGAAAAAGCGGGTATTATTATATCCTCCAGATCAAACTAAATATCTTTATAAAGTTCCGCACTCCATCGTGAGTATGGAAATTATTAATATGGATAACCCAGATTTTGATACCTATCCGGCATTGGCAAAAGCAAAAGGTGTAGAGGCTTTTCTTGGGCATGGGGAAGGTTTGTTTATGCCTAGCAAATGGTGGCACTTTATAAAATATGAAACGCCAAGTTTATCACTCACTTTAAGATCGTTCCCAAGTTCGCCCGGTAAGGTTTTAGAGGTTTTAAATAATCTTTTGTTTATGCGCAATTATGACAATTTAATGCGTAAGATTAAGGGGCAGGACTGGATAGATTATAAGAATAAAAAAGCAATAAAAAATACCCATAAATGGGCTAATATCGAGTAATGAAGTACGGAGGTTTGCAGTTGGCAGAAATTCCAAGAGTAAAGAGAATTTCCAAAGAAGATTTTGTGAAAAATTATGTTCGGCCACAAAAGCCAGTTGTTATTGAAAATTTAATAGAGGACTGGCCGGCATTTGAAAAATGGAATCTGGATTATATTAGAGAAATCGCCGGAGAAAAAGTAGTGCCGCTGTACGATGATCGTCCTATAACTTCAGAATTTAAATTTAACCAACCGCACGCTGAGATGAAGATGGCAGAGTATATCGATCTGCTTAAATCAAAACCTACGAATTACAGGATTTTTCTTTATCATTTAATGAAAGAAGTCCCTGCTTTACAAAATGATTTTAAGTTTCCGGATTTTGGATTACGCATGATTAAGCAACTACCTATGTTGTTTTTTGGCGGTAAAAATTCGAAGGTTTTTATGCATTATGATATTGATTTTGCAAATATCCTTCATTTTCATTTTCATGGTAAGAAGCAGTGTATTATTTACCCACCTTCAGAAAGTAAATACCTTTATAAAGTTCCGCATGCTTTAATATCCAGGGAAGATATAGATTTTACGGCTCCTGACTTAGAAAGATTTCCGGCGTTGAAAAAGGCTAAAGGTTTTGTGACTGAACTAAATCATGGGGAAACGCTGTATATGCCAGAAGGCTATTGGCACCAAATGACTTATTTAACCGCTGGTTTTTCGATGAGTTTAAGGGCGACGCCACGTACCTTTTTAAACTTTTCGAAAGCTGTTTATAACCTTGTAATTATGCGTAATTTTGATAATTATATGCGCAAATGGCGGGGGCAAAAATGGATTGATTACAAGAATGAGAAGGCCATAGAAAATACAGAAAAATTTATCTAGGAACTGGGTTGGTGGTAAATGCAGTATTCTGAATTAAATTTTAAAAGAAGATATAGTTTAGGTAAGTATTGGTAATACTGTATTTTAGCCTTTTTAGCCTTTTTAGCCTTTTTAGGCTTTTTAGGCTTTTTAGGCTTTGCCAAAAGCTGTAATGTTCTGGTACCTTTCCTATAGCAAATGGAATTAAAATGCCTCAAAATTGTAAAAAAATTCCGGTATATACCAGACGGTGCCCTCTTGATTAGTGAAGTGAAACTTAAATTCCAGGGCAATGAAAATCCCATTAAATCATAGGCTTTCTGCTTCAGAAGTCATTTACCTTATAAAATGCGTTCTTGGGACGATCACCTGCTATGCTTTATACGCATCTTTTCCAGAATACCCATTTTATTGGAGTATTATTTCCTGTTTACTGGTTTTTTCACAGGAAAACGATCGTGAATTGGCTTTAAACAGGATTAAAGCTAACTTTTTAGGAAGTTTTGTGGGGCTTGCAGTGTATTTTTTGCCTATTCCTCAGGTTGTGATGTTCTGTTTAGGTGTGGCGTTAACCATTTCGTTGGGTATTTTTCTAAAAATAGAACCCACTATACGATCTGCACTGGCCGCAGTTATTATTGTAATAATTAATGAGGATAAAGCAGATACCGCCTGGGTTGTTGCTTTGCAGAGAGCTGGCTGTGTGCTGCTGGGTTGTTTAATTGCCCTTACAATTTCCATGTTTTTTAACAGGCTTTATAAAGCTTTTTTTAATCGTCCGGTTTAACGAGTTCATTAGCTTTTTCAAAAATTAAATGATTCTCCCAGCCGCGATATTGTAAATAATCGGCTAATTTTTTTTTCTTTTTAATTACTGAAGTCTCCTTTAAGGTTCTCCATTTTTTTTCTGAGATTTCGTGAAAAGTAGCCATATAATCGGTTTCGGAAATTTCTTTAAGTCCGGTTTGAATATTTCTGGGTGAAATTCCGCGAATTTTGAGTTCATTTATAATTCTGCATTTTCCCCATTTTTTAATCCTGAATTTTCCTCGGGCAAAACTTTTAGCAAAACGTTCCTCATTAAGAAAGTTTTCCTGCATCAAGTGCATAATAATTTGTTCCTGTGCTTCAGGAATCATATTCATGCTTTTCAGCTTCTCTTCAACTTCATTATGGGTCCTGTCCCGATAGGCGCAGAATTGCATGAGCTTTATGGTAGCCTCTTTTACGGTGTAGGTTTTTATTGAAGATGATTTCATATTGCAAATCTAATTTTTTTGCGGTTGCATTAAAATAAAAAACCGCCTTTAGGGGCGGTAGATAGGTTAGTTGTTAAAAAGAAAATCTTATTCTACTGCTTTTTTATTTAACCTTTTTTCAGCCAGTTTATCTAGTGTATTATCGGCGTTGTATTCTTGATCAAGAGTTTTCTGGAGTTTGCTCGCAAGCTCTTTATAGCCTAATTCCTTGGCGTAGCGAACCACAGTTCCGTAGCCAGAAATCTCATAATGTTCAATTCGCTGTGCATCTGCAATGATGCCGGCATCATTAACTTCATCGGTAGTTTTTTCTTTTAGAAAGTCTTCAGCCTCTTCAATAAGACCTTTCATCGCTTTGCAGGTTTCACCGGTTGGTTTAATACCTAATTCTTTGCAAATTTCTGATAAGCGCTCCTTATGTTGTTTGGTTTCTTCTAAATGATCCTGAAAAGCTTTCTTAAGCTTTTCATTTTTAGCCGCTTTAACCATTTTAGGAAGCGCTTTGATGAGTTGCGTCTCAGCGCTGTATAGGTCTTTTAGCTGATGTTTGAATAAATCTTGTAAATTTTCCATTGTTTATTAAATTAGGTTGTTAATGGATTAAATTTAGACGAAAAGCATCCCTGCTATAGTTAAATAGTTAAGAAATATTTCTTAGCCTTTAGCCAATAATTGAATGTTTTTTAATAGGAATGTAGACTTAAAAGATTTATTTATTGAGTATAAAAAAACGCCTTGCAAAAAAGTATTGCAAGGCGTTTTAGTTTTATCGTATCACTTTCCCGTCTTTATCGTGAAAGTGGTATTCTAAATACGTGTAAGCATCTCTTGGTATAATTTTAACCCATCGCTTATGGTCAAAAAACCACTGTGATCTGGGAGATGGAAAGCCTTTAGTTAAAAAGGCTGAAATAAATGGGTGCGTTGATAGCGTGATCTTTTTATGATTTTTCTTGATCAGGCGCTCTAAATCGGCTTTAATTTTTTGTATTAAGATAATTGGTGCCTCAATCTCACCATCGCCGTTTGGGTTTTCCTCACGGGTCTTAATATTCATTTCTGGCCGTACGCGTTGTCTTGTAATTTGTATAAGTCCAAATTTACTGGGAGGGAGGATCTTGTGCTTGGCACGATCGTCACTCATTTCCTGTTTAAGGTGATCGAAAAGGGTTTTGCGGTTTTCAGCTTTCCCCATATCGATAAAATCGACTACAATAATGCCGCCCATGTCGCGAAGTCTTAACTGGCGCGCGATTTCTGTAGCACTAATTAAATTAACCTCTAAAGCCGTATCTTCCTGGTTTTTGGATTTGTTAGAACGATTACCACTGTTAACGTCTATAACGTGCATGGCCTCTGTATGCTCTATAACCAGGTAGGCGCCTTTACTCATCGATACAGTGCGCCCAAAGGAAGTTTTTATTTGTCTTTCGATACCGAACTTTTCAAAAATTGGAACATTGGACTGATGTAATTTTACAATTGATTCTTTGCTAGGAGCGATTTCGCTCACATAGTCTTTAATTTGTGTGTAAAGTGTCTCATCATCTACTGTAATAGAAGTAAAAGTGTCGTTAAATACATCTCTTAATAAAGAAGATGCACGATGTAATTCTCCTAAAACTTTTGAAGGATAATGAGGCTTATACAATTTTTTACACATCGCTGTCCAACGACCCATCAAATTTTGGAGGTCTTTGTCCAGCTCTGCTACTTTTTTGCCTTCGGCTACGGTTCTTACGATAACGCCAAAACCTTTAGGTTTAATGCTTTTTACAAGCCGTTTTAAGCGATCTTTTTCTTCTTTGCTTTCGATCTTTTGAGAGACCGAAATTCGGTTAGAAAAAGGGACTAGAACGATATATCTTCCTGGTAAGGATAATTCACTGCTAATGCGTGGACCTTTGGTGGATATTGGCTCTTTTACGATTTGAACCAGTAGCGACTGATTTGATTTTAAGACATCGGTAATACTACCATTTTTGTCTATATCTTTTTCAAAAGTAAAATTCTTTAAGGAATAATCTTTTAGTTTACCTGTGCTTACACGTTTTATGAACTTTAGCAAGGATGAAACCTGAGGGCCCAGATCGTGATAGTGTAAAAAACCATCTTTGGTATAGCCAACATTCACAAATGCGGCATTTAACCCGGGGACAGCTTTTCTAATCTTGGCGATCATGATATCGCCAACATTAAAATTGTTGTCGTCTTCATCCTTGTTGAGTTCAATAAGTTTTCCATCTTTTAATAAGGCAAAATCTACAGCAGAGGATTCGGACCGTATAATTAATTCTTTGTCCACTCTATTTCGATTTTTAAGCCCGAAAAATTCGGGATGGATTAAACATTATTTTATCACAGGTGTTTGAAGCCTGAAGAAATTTTAAGAAATCCATTCTGATTAAAATCAGGGTTTCTTAAAATTTCGATGTCAAAGAACGTTGTTGTTAAAACAAAATCTTTTAAATAAAAAAAGTAGTATGAAAACTACTTTTTCTTGTGGCGGTTAGCTCTTCTTCTTTTCTTACGCTTGTGCGTAGCTACCTTATGTCTTTTTCTTTTTTTACCACTTGGCATAGTGTTACGTTTTAATTAATAAATTTATTTCATTATTCCAGAAGTTTATTCCTGGATAGCTTATTTTACATCTACATTACTCTTTACACCCTCTACGAAAATTTTCGCCGGCTTAAACGCTGGAATGTTGTGAGCTGGTATTTTAATAGTTGTGTTTTTAGAAATGTTTCTTCCTGTTTTTTCAGCTCTTGTTTTTACAACAAAGCTTCCAAAGCCTCTTAAATAAACATTGTCTCCACTTTCTAAAGAAGATTTTACCTCTTCCATAAAGGTCTCTATTGTAGCTTGTACATCACCTTTTTCCATTCCTAATTTCTCCGAAATATTCGCTACGATATCTGCTTTCGTCATTTTCGTGCTATTTAATATTTATAAATTGGGGTTCTTAATTTTCAAGGGGGCAAATATAAGAATTATATATTCAATATTTCAAACCTAAATCATTAAATAATAACGGAATAAAGAATTTATATTGCGCAGAGACTTTTTAAATTATGAATTTTTCTAAAACTTTGATTAACTGGTACTTAAAATCCAGACGTGAGCTGCCCTGGCGCGAAACCACTAATCCTTATAATATTTGGCTTAGTGAAATCATGCTTCAGCAAACGCGAATAGAGCAGGGGTTACCTTATTATAACAAATTTATAGCAGCATTTCCAAGTGTTTTTGATCTTGCTTATGCTTCCCAGGATAAAGTGATGAAATTGTGGCAGGGACTGGGGTATTATTCCAGGGCAAGAAACCTTCATGCTACTGCAAAGCACGTAGCTTACGAACTTAACGGTGAATTTCCCAAGGATTATAAAGGACTTTTAAAATTAAAGGGAGTAGGCGACTATACGGCCAGTGCCATAGCTTCGATAAGTTATAACGAACCTGTTGCGGTGGTAGATGGGAATGTATATAGAGTGCTTTCACGATATTTTAATATAGACACTCCTATTAACAGCACTGAAGGTGTAAAAGAATTTAAAGCTTTAGCGATGGAGCTTTTGGATAAAAAAGATCCGTCGAATTTCAATCAGGCTTTAATGGAGTTTGGCGCGCTGCAGTGTAAGCCTAAAAATCCACTTTGCGATTCCTGTCCTTTTAATACTAGTTGTTTAGCATTAAAGGAAGATAAGATTGGTGATTTGCCAGTTAAGATCAAGAAAGGTAAAATTAAAAATCGATATTTTAATTATATGGTTTTTTCTTCGGAAGAAAATAAAACGCTGCTACAACAAAGAAAGGGCAAGGGAATATGGCATGGTTTATACGAGTTTCCTTTAATTGAAACCAAATCTGATATTCAGGAAGCAAAAATTATTGAAGAGAATAATGAATTTCAGCATTTAATGGAAGCAAAAAATGCTTCAGTGAGTCTTTATAACGATCAGGCTATTATCCATAAATTGTCACATCAACATATTTACGCACGTTTTTGGCTTGTAGATGTGCAAAAGCTGCCCAAAGGAGGAATTTCCGCAGAAAAAGTAAAAGAATATCCCGTGCCGGTGTTAATTCAGAATTTTCTTAATGAAATTGACATAGAAAACTTGTAATTTTGTAGTTTTTCAATTTTATTATAATTCAGTTTCAATCACATTGATTTTTTCTGTATTTTAGAAAGACAAGTTTTAAACGAATCAAAGACAAATATTTATGACAGGGACGCTAAACAAAGTAATGCTTATAGGACATACCGGGGATGATGTAAAGATGCATTATTTTGAGGGCGGTGGCTCGATTGGCCGTTTTCCATTAGCGACGAACGAAGTATATACCAATAGAACCACCGGTGAACGTGTAAACAATACCGAATGGCACAATGTTGTTGTGCGAAATAAAGCCGCTGAAGTTTGCGAGAAATACCTTAAAAAAGGGGATAAGGTTTATATTGAAGGTAGGATTAAAACCCGTAAATGGACAGATGATAAGGGGATGGAACGTTATTCTACCGAAATTCAATGTACCGAGTTTACGTTCTTAACTCCTAAAGGAGAAAGTAATGGTGGTAATTACGACTCGCAAAGCAATCAAAATACGCAAAGTACCTCAAATTACCAGGGTAATAATGCTAACAGTAATTCTGGTTCTTCGGGAAATAATAATAATTTTGCCAGTCAGCCATTTAATGGTAATGATGAGGAAGAAGATGATTTACCATTTTAAGTCTAACTAAATTTATTGCATTTGGATCCAGAACCCCCCAGTATAATTTTATGGGCCGCGTTTGATTATACCCAGGTAATAAGCTTCATTTTTTTATTGCTGCTATTGTTATGCTCTGCCATGATATCTGGTGCAGAGGTAGCATTCTTTTCATTAACTCCGGCAGATTTTATGACTGAGGATGGTCATAAAAGAACAAAGTCTCAGGAGATTGTTATAAAGTTATTGGAGAAGCCCAAGAAACTACTTGCGACCATTTTGGTGGCTAACAACTTTATTAACATCGCTATTGTATTATTGTTCGATTCGGTTTCAGATGAGTTGTTTAACGGGTTTGATATGGTAGTTTTTGGCCTAAACCTAAAGCTTATTTTTGAAGTTGGAGTGGTAACTTTTTTAATCTTGCTTTTTGGTGAAATTCTACCAAAAGTTTATGCCAGCCGTAATAATGTACAGTTTTCTAATCTTATGGCGCAGCCGGTAAATGTACTGGATTCTTTATTTTCTCCTTTAAGTGTTCCCATGCGTGCCGTTACCTTGTATTTGCACGAGAAGTTGGGGAAACAACGTTCTTTTATAAGTATAGACCATCTTTCGCAAGCTTTAGAATTGACCAGTGAAGAGGATACTACCAAAGAAGAACAGAAAATATTAAAAGGCATCGTTTCTTTTGGGAATACCGATACCAAACAGGTCATGCGTCCACGTATGGATGTTTTTGCTATAAGTGATGAAGATACTTATGCAGAAATTATTCCCGTAATTATTGAAAATGGATATTCCAGGATTCCGGTTTATAAGGAAAATATCGATAATGTAACCGGTATTTTATATATCAAAGATTTATTGCCTTATCTGGATCGCGGTGACTTTGAATGGACATCCCTTCTAAGAGAACCTTATTTTGTTCCTGAAAATAAAAAACTGGATGATCTTTTAAATGAATTTAAGGAAAAGAAAAACCATCTGGCGATTGTGGTAGATGAATATGGCGGCACCAGTGGGTTGATTACCCTTGAAGATATTATTGAAGAGATTGTAGGGGATATTAGCGATGAGTTTGATGATGAGGATTTGATTTATTCGAAATTGGATGAATTTAATTTTGTTTTTGAAGGTCGAACCCCGCTTAAAGATTTTTATAAAATTATAAAATTAGAGGATGCTTCTTTATTTGAAGATAATAAAGGCGAAGCCGAAACTTTAGCTGGTTTTTTACTGGAAATATCAGGCGATTTTCCGCAGCAAAACGAAATTATTAATTTTGGGAATTATAATTTTAAAGTCGAGGCTGTTGATGATCGGCGTATTAAGCAAATTAAATTGACGATTTTACCTGTATGAGGTATTTAGGCTATACTGCGATATTTTTTATATTTTGTTTGATGTTATCCTGCGGGAATGAGGTTAAGCCTAAGCCAAAAGCGATGCTGGCCTTAAGTTATCCACAGCCAGCCTACCAGCCAATACGCCTAAATTGCCCCTATACTTTTGAGAAAAATCAATTAGCTGAAATTGCTCCGTCTAAAAGTAGAAACGCTTGTTGGTTAAACCTGGATTATCCGCTTTTAAATGGAACGATTTTTATTACTTATCAACCGGTAAGGAATAATCTGGATTCCTTATTAAGAGATGCTCAAAAGTTACCTTTGGAACACACTATAAAAGCCGATGCTATAGAAGGCGATATTTATACCAACGATATTCATAAGGTCTACGGTATGTTTTATGAGCTAGAGGGAGATGCGGCATCACAGGCGCAATTCTATATCACCGATAGTACCACGCATTTTTTAACAGGTGCGGTTTATTTTAATACGCAACCTAATTACGATTCTATCTATCCGGCAGCAGATTATATAAAGCAGGATATGAGATATTTAATGGAAACACTTAGGTGGCAGTAAATTTTCTCATTTTAGATTTTGATTCTAATATAGAATTTTGATTTTTGCCGCAAATTTAAAAACTATGGCGGCTGGAAAAATCAAATGGATTTACCTTTTTATTCTCTCTTTAATCTGGGGAAGTTCTTTTATTCTTATCAAAAAAGGATTGATAGGTTTGTCTCCGCTTCAGGTTGGTGCTTTTAGAGTGATTTTTGCGGCTTTATTCTTGATCCTTGCAGGCTTTAAAAAGATCATTAATCTAAAAGTCTCGCAATGGAAATGGATCGTTGTTTCCGGTTTTGTAGGTTCGTTTTTTCCGATTTTTCTTTTTTCTTTTGCTGAAACTAAGATTAGTAGCGGGATCGCTTCAATTTTGAATGCAGTTACCCCGTTAATGACCCTTGTTTTAGGAGTATTATTTTTTCAGGATAAAATGAATGGTAACAAGGCTATAGGTGTGTTTGTAGGCTTAATAGGTACTGCTGGGCTTATCCTTAGTAATGCCAGTTTTAATGGTAGTGAAAATTACCTATATTCATTATTAGGCGTTTTGGCAGCTGTTTGTTATGCGCTAAACGTAAACCTTTTAAAAAGATATTTGAATGATATTTCTGCACTTGCGGTAACTGCAGGCTGTTTTACGGTATTACTGGTTCCTGCCTTATTAATTTTAGTCTGGTCTGGATTTTTTAATGAAAATCTATCCAATATCCAGTTACAGCAATCGGTTGGTTTTATAGCGATTTTGGGTGTTTTGGGAACTGGTGTAGCCATGATTATGTTTAATCGACTGGTGCAAATTACCAATCCTGTTTTTACCAGTTCGGTTACTTATACGATGCCAATTATAGCTCTGGGGTGGGGCATTTTAGATGATGAGGTTTTTAGTTTAAATCAGTTAATTTTTGCGATGCTTGTGATAGCAGGTGTTCTGATTGTCAACCGGGCTAAAGCAATTTCGATAAAAAGAAGAAGGAAGCTTGCCTAGAATAAAAAAGCCGACTAAAAAGCCGGCTTTGATCTAACATTATAATAATAAGTAATCGTGATTATTCGAAATCCGAATCTTGTACTCCTTCATTAATTTTATACTCCTGAACTTTAAGATCAAAAGACTGTGGTCCCATGCTTTGGGAAATAGTAAATGGCATTTTTATACCTTCAACTTCCTGATAATCACTATAAGTTGTTGGAATGCTCATGGTCTGTCCCATTTGCGAAACAGTTGTAACTGTTTTAACTTTTAGTCCGCTTTCTACATCATAATAATTTGTGGTGCTTTCACTTACTTTTACTGCGTAAGCATCACTACCATCGATGTTTTCAATTCCGGTTACTTTAGCATCTTCGCTTACATTAAGTTCTGGGAACGTATTAGCTTCTACAGCTACGGCTTTTATCTGCTCTTCGTTCATTGGCATTTTTTGCCCCTGTACTTCCATATATCCAGATTCACCATTGTAAACCTGCTTTTGCATAACGTTTCCAGAAACGGCAACAGTTTGATAGAATTTGCCAGCATTGCTTTTTCGTTGTTCTAAACTTAACTCCTGTCCCTGGATAGAGGTAGTTGCAGTGAAAGCTATAGTGTTTATAGCTTTAGCAGCTTCTGCGCCACCAATAGCATCTATATAGTCTGAGTAAACAGTTTCTACTGTAACCGAAGCATCTAAAGCTTTGTTGTAGTCTGGCTTTTCAATTTCTTCACCATATTTACTGTAATACTTAACTGGGAAAGATTTGCCTTTATACTGCATGGTTTCCAGTTTATCGGCAACTTCACTTCCTTTTCCTGCGATTACAATTCGGGATTGATCGGCAAGGAAATATTTCTTTGCTACTCTCTGCACATCTTCCAAGGTTACATCGTCGATATTTTCAAGGTACTCTCTATAGAAATCTTTATCCAAATCTTCAGTTTCGATTTCCATGGCAAAACCTGCAATAGTAGAAGGCTGCTCCAGGCTAAGCACAAAATCTCCCGTAAGTTTTGCTTTAGCATTGGCTAGTTCGGTTTCAGAAACTTTTTCGTTTCTAATTCTATAGATTTCATCTAAAAATGCAACAACAGAGCTATCGGTCACCTCATTACGAACACTAGCGCTTGCTACGAAAGTTGCTGCATATTTATCGTTACCGGTTCTTGAGTAAGCACCGTAAGTATATCCTTTATCTTCTCTTAGGTTAAGGAAAAGACGCGCTTCACCACCGCCTCCTAAGATTTTGTTGGCCACCATTACTGGGAAATAATCCTTCTGGTTTTTCTGAAGATTCACAGTATTTACCAAAGCGATCTCACTTTGTACTGCGTTTGGCATATCTACAAAGTTAATTTCAGTTTGAGCTACATTTTTAACTTTAGGAATGTTAACTTCTGGAATTGCTGTCTTTTTCCATTTTGAAAATTCTTTTTTTACTAAGCTTTTTACTTCTTTTTTATCTACATCCCCTACAATTACCAGGTAAGCATTTGCTGGTGAAAACCAGGTTTGGTAATAATTCTTAACATCTGAAAGGCTAAGATTTCCTATACTCTCCTGGGTTTCGAATTCTCCATAAGGGTGATCTTTTCCATACGCTAAAGCTGAACGTACTCTGGCGGCATTGTAAGCCACATCTTTTTCATTACTTTTTAGGTAATCTTTTGTACGTGCGATAGTTTTATCGAATTCTTCTTCTGTGAATTTAGGGTTTATAACTCCATCTGCCATCAAGTGAAGAATTTCAGGGAAATACTTGGAAAGCGTATTGGCCGAAGCTCCTCCTGAATAAATATTAAGTCTTGCTCCTAAATAATCTACACGTTCGTTAAATTCATCTTTAGGCATAGTGGTGGTTCCCTGTCCTAAAAGTTCTCCCATTACGCCACTTACGCCGGCTTTTTGGCCTTCAGAATGTGGAGGGTTATCAAATCTTAGTGACATAGAAACTCTTGGTAGTTTGTGGTTTTCTACCAACATTACGGTTAATCCGTTTTTTAGCTCGAAGGTTTCTGGTTCTTCTACTTTTACTTTTGGGGCGGGGCCAGGCTCTGGCATGGTACTACGATCAACCTGAGCGTTTAGTCCTACAGCTCCCAAAAGAAATACTGCAATTGCTAATATATTTTTATTCATTTTTTTGTCTAATTTGGTGTTATTCCGCTTCCTTTTCTTCGGGTAGGTAATCGATGATTACGCGTTGATTTGGTTTCAGATATTTGTTGGCAACCTCTTTAATATCCTCTCTGGTGATATTTCTGTAAATATCGATTTCCTCATTAATAAGACTGGTATCTTTATAAAGCAAATAATTTCTAGCTAGCGAGTTTGCGATTCCGGCAATGCTTGAATTGGAATTTACGTAACTGTTTTCAGCTTTGTTTTGAAGTTTTTCGAAGTCACTCTCAGAAATTAATTCATTCCTAAGTTTAGTGATTTCGTCTTCGATTTCAGTGTTAATGCTATTCAGGCTGGTTTCACCTTGTGGTAGGGCATATATAAGGTACATCCCGTAGTCTTCCTGTTCCAGATTAAAAGCCCCTACCTGTAAGGCGATATTTTGTTCGTCTACCAGCTTTTTATAGAGTTTAGAACTTTTACCGTCACTTAAATAGGTAGAGATCATATTTAAAACATACGAGTCTTTGTTACCAAATTCTGGGGTTCTATAGCCAGTGATCGCCATAGGGATCTGGATATTTGGATCATAGAATTCAGCATGAATTTCTTCAGTAATCGGTTCTTCTTTTGGGTAATCCCTGGTTACTTCTTCACCTGCCTTAATAGGGCCAAAGTAATCCTGGATCATATCTTTAGTTTCTTTAATATCAATGTCCCCGGCAACTACAAGAACCGCATTGTTAGGAACATAATATTTGGCGAAATAGTCTTTAAATTCCTGCAATGTTGCTGCATCAAGATCTTCCATATAGCCAATATTAGGATCTTTATAAGGATGCTTTTCAAACATGTTTTTTTGCATAGCAGGTAAAATGTTACCATAAGGAGAATTATCCATTCGCATTCTCCGCTCTTCCTTCACAACTTCGTTCTGGGTATCTACTCCTTCTTGTTTAATAACGGGATGCATCATACGCTCAGATTCCATCCATAAGCCTAATTCCAGATTATTTGAAGGAAAAGTTTCGTAATAATAAGTTCTGTCGTTGGAAGTGTTAGCATTATTATTTCCGCCATGAGAACTAACAATTTCAAACCATTTTCCTTTGGGAATGTTTTCGGTTCCTTCGAATAAAAGGTGTTCAAAAAAGTGTGCAAATCCGGTACGACCATCTTCACGATCTTTACCACCCACGTGATACATTACCGATGTAGTAACTACGGGAGCCGAATTGTCCTGGTGTAAGATAACGTGTAGCCCATTGTCGAGATCATACTCGGTGTATTCAACCTCCTGGGCAAAGCCAACAGCACTTAATAGCAGAGCGCCAGCGGCTAGCTTTAGTTTGTTAATCATTGTGTATAGTTTATAGTTATGCAAGTTATTAGTGGCTCAAGTTACAATTTTGTTACATTTCAGAATAATAAATTTTGGTAATTTTTTAACATAAAGTCTTTAAATATCCTAATTAACAACCTGTTAGAATAGTTTTTCATCGTTTTTCGTGAAATTGAGATAAAATAAGAATTATGAAAAATATTGGAATACCCGCAAAGTTTGGAATTATGATCGCTGTAGGTCTAATTGTTTATTTTTTAGCACTGTCTCTAGTAGGATTGCATACTAATCCGTTGTTCAGTTTCCTGAATTGTGCAATTATGTGATTTGGTATTTGGATGGCTATTAAGGCTAAGAGAAACAATGATGCTGGATTATTTAAATATGGAGAAGGATTTACAACAGGTCTTATCACTGGATTTATTGCGACCACTTTATTTACGATTTTCTTTGGTGTTTATGCCAGTGAGCTAAATCCAGATTTTCTGGATCAGTTTGTTACGATGTGGAGAAGCCAGTATCAGGCGGGATTAGGAGTAGTGCTATTTACGGTGTATGCAATGGGTGCTGCCACAACTTTTGCGCTAACGCTTGCGTTTATGCAACTGTTTAAAAAGAGCTGGAATACTACCGAAGGGAAAAAGCATACCATGTAAATCTATCGTTACGTACAGCGAAATAACTCTTAAATTAAATAGCCTAAATTTTTAAGGAGGCGTGTTAATGGAGTTCGGGAAAGCTATCTATTTATGATGTAGGATATAATCTTGAGTAGTAAAAATTATTCAATTTTAGCAGAAGCCTTTGCTAATTAATTATTTAGAAGTATATTTGCACCCGCTTTATGAAGAAGCGAGACTATTTTAATTAGAAAGTAATTAATTAACAGGACACTATGTACGCAATTGTAGAGATAGCAGGGCAGCAATTTAAAGTTGCGAAAGACCAAAAAGTGTTTGTACACCGTTTAGAAGGAGAAGAAGGAGACAGCGTTTCTTTCGATAAAGTTCTTCTTACAGGAGACGGAGACAACATTACTGTTGGCGCCCCGGCTATAGAAGGTGCTCTAGTAGGAGCAAAGATTAATCGTCACCTTAAAGGAGACAAAGTAATTGTTTTCAAAAAGAAAAGACGTAAAGGTTACAAAGTTAAAAATGGTCACCGCCAGTATTTAACTGAGATTGTAATCGAGAGTATTACTGCTAAAGGTGGTAAAAAAGCTTCTGAAAGCAAAGCTGAAAAGAAAGAAGAGAAAAAAGCTGATAACGATTTAAGCAAGCACACGGTAGCAGAGCTTAAAGAGATGGCTAAAGAGAAAGGGATTGAAGGATATTCTTCAATGAAAAAAGCTGAATTAATCGAAGCTTTAAGCTAAATTATTAACTTACTAAAAACCCAATAACATGGCACATAAAAAAGGAGTTGGTAGTTCCAAGAACGGTAGAGAGTCAGAATCGAAACGTCTTGGAGTGAAGATTTTTGGAGGTCAGGCTGCGATAGCAGGTAACATCATTGTTAGACAAAGAGGTACTGCTCACAATCCTGGTGAAAATGTTTATGCTGGTAAAGATCATACTTTACACGCAAAAATTGACGGTGTAGTAAAATTCACTAAAAAGAAAGACAATAAGTCTTACGTTTCTATAGTTCCTTTCGAGGCTTAAGAAATTTAGTAGAATTACAATATAAAAAAGCCTTTCGGGATTTCCTGAAAGGCTTTTTTATATTTATGAATATTCATATGTATTATTAAGCTCTTGATAATTCTTTGAAAAAAATCTTAGTATCTATGGGTAATTATAAAATGTAGTGTTGCAAAAACAGATTTCGAATTATACTTTCTTTATCTATCCTTTTAATTTTATCTAGATATAACCACTCTTCCTAGCTTTTTCAAGCAATGCTTTATTTCCTCCTTGTTGAACGTCCATAATCTCTTTTAGTCTTCTTTTTCGATCTTCTACCGCCCTTAGGGAAAGATGAACATGTAGGGGTATATCTTTGGTTTTTGTACCCAAAGAAAGCTGATGAAGAATTTGCCGATCGATCTCATCAATAACCTGAGGATTCACAACTCTTGATTGTAAAATTTTAGAGATTGTCGCTCCGTAAAATGGAGGATAGGTAATCACTTTTTTAAGACAGGTAATGAGTTCTTCTGAATTCGTTTCTCCTTTCACTAAGAATCCATCTGGATTTACATTACTTAAAATATTCTGAACCCTTAAAGAGTCTTCTATAACTGTTAAGATTACTAGTTTTATTGTATTACCAAATTCTTTTTTAATTTCAGCTCCCAAATCTTCTCCTGAAATAAATCTGGAATTTTCAGCTACCGGGAAATTGATATCTAAAAATACCACATCATAATTTTCTGATACAATTTTTTGCCAGGCCTGGTCACAATTATCTGAAGTTTCTATTACGAATTTAATGTCCGCGATTTCCAATCTATTTAATACATTTTGATAGCCCTCTAATATTAATGGATGATCATCAATGAGCAAAATTTTAATAGTCCGCATAATTTTAAATTTTGACTGAAATAGTAATAGTCGTCCCTTCGTTTAATTTTGATGCTATAGAGAAATCTGCACCTATAGATTTGCTTCTGGACTTCATGTTTTTTACACCAATACCCGGCGACTTATTTAAATCGAAGCCTTTTCCATCGTCTTTAACGGTTAAATGTAAAGATAATTGTTTTAGAAAAATTGAAATTTTTACATTGTTTGCCTCAGCGTGCTTATAGATATTGGTAAATGCTTCCTGTAAGATTCTGTAAATATTGATTTTAATATTATTGTTGATCTTATCCCAATCTATTTTTTCATCGATATCAAATTCAACAATAAATCGATAGCCTTTCTGCTGATTTATAAGCTCTTCTAATACCACTTTAAAGTTAACTTCAACAAAATTACTTTCGCTAAGCTTATGCGAAATATCTCTTATTTCTTTCGCTACTGTGGCAATTTCCTTGATATATTTTTTTCTATTATCCTTACTTTCTCTAGAATCGTCTTCATTCAAAATGTCAAGACTTAAGCGTAATCCAAAGAGTTTACCTAATACCCCATCATGTAATTCTCTAGAAAGATGAAGTTTTTCTCTTTCCCTGCCTTCTTCGTAATATTTTTGTTGTGCCAGGATAAGGTTATAAATTTCCTGGTTAGCCTGTTGTTTTTGCTGAATAAGTTTGTTTTTAGAACGCTGGTCTTTGATAATATAAAGCAATATAGCAATAATGATAATGATCCCGGCAATTATAGAAATCCGTATTACCCGTTGGTTTAATTTTTTGGTTTCCGAAATATATTCGTCGGTTTCAAAACGAATACGTGCAAATTTGTTCCTAACAGCCCTTTCTTCTTTTTGTAAACTGTCATTTAGTTGAATATAGGTTTGCGTATAATTTAAGGCATTTTCAACATCTATTTCTGATAATAATTTTAAAGAAGAAAGATAATTTTCATTGGCCTGAATTTTTATGGAAAGGTCCCTAGCATCTTTAGCATAAGATAGGGCCGTAGAAGAATCTTTTTTGGCTAAATAATATTTTGCGATTCTCATTTGACTGATGGTCATTCCCGCTTTAATGTCATTTTCTTTACGTATCCTGAATGCTGATTTATATTCTTCTATAACTCCAGAAGTATCGGCTGTTCGCCATTGCGCAAAAGCGCGATTATCAATAAGCATTGAATATATTTTCGGATCTTTGAATCTTAGGCTATCATCTTCATTTAAACCCTTATTGAAATAAGAAATAGCCGTTTTATAGTCTTTTTTATCAAGATATACATTACCGATATTGTTCCATAGTGAAGGGAATTTATTTTTAGTCTGAACTTTTTGTAAATAATTCAGCGCTTTATTATAATAATAAAGAGATCTATCAAATTCTTCTAGTTCTTTAAATAGAATTCCCAGATTATTATAGGCTCCATATAATTGTTTATGGTTTTTTGAGGGTTCTAAAAGTTGAATAGCTTCAGTTAACGCCACTTCACTACCTGTATAATCCTTAAAATCCTTTTGAATAACTGACATATTTAGAAGTAGCCTCGCCGCATTGCTTTGATCCCCTATTTTAATGTAATTTTTTTTAGCCTCATTAAAATAATAGTAGGCACTATCTCTTATATCTTTTTTATAGTAATATTGACCCAAATCCCAGTAGGATGCTGCAATTGCATTGGTATCTCTAAGTTTTTCGGAAAGCTTTCTGGCCTTTTTATTAACTGAAAAAAACTGAACGGAATCTTGAGCCCGCATATATTTATAGGACAATTTTAGTAATTCTTCTTTTTTTAGGCTATCTGTATCACTTATTCTAAAAGCCTTTTTTGTTTGAAGTTCTTTTATATTTCCGTTCTCAAATTTAGATGTGTCATTATTTGCTTTTTGTTCTTGTTTACAAGAATTTAAAAGAAGTAAAATAAAAATTATAAATAGATTATATATCCGCATCAATCAATAGAGCTTGTAGATACGAAAATAAAATAAAAAAGGGGGGTATCTGAAAATACCCCCTTTTTATTTTAATTACCATTTCTGTCTTCTGTGTATTCGTCATCATGCCCTGTATTGGCATGGACTTCTTTTTCGTTTATCATATTGTCTGTTGAAAGTTCTTCGGGGTTGCAAGAATATGTGATAGCGATTAAGCAAGCTAAACTAAGAATGTTGGTAAAGGTTCTCATAAATTGAAATGTTATAATTAAACAATAGGCGATATGGTAACCTGATTTTCAGGTTGACCTGGTTTTGTTTAATCATGCATGATTGGAGATTGGGTGTTAGGCCCTTTCTGCCATGAGAAGCTTCTATTGTAAACCGTGGTAAAACTAGCTGTTAATCCTTCTTCTATTGTATTTTATAACTTGCATTTAGTCTTTATGTAAAGTCTGTGAGTTATTGCTTTAGGTTTACGAGCAACTGAAGATTTAATATAACTGTTGTCCCTATTAATTATAGGAAACAGCATTTTGCTCTAATGCATTTTCCAAATAATCGAGGTTGTGTCGATACGATTTAGAGAAAGGAAGGTGTATCTTGTTATGATGTAAAGAGCATTTGAGCTTTCCAAAGCTAATCTTAGAAATATGATCGATGTTAACGATATAGCTATGATGGATTCTAATAAATATAGCGGGTAAAACAGCTTCAAAAGTTTTTAGGGTCTTAAAAGCACTTACCTTTTTTCCGCTAACCAAAATAAAATCGGTAGCATTGTTATCGGCTTCTAAGAAGAGGATATCGTTCATTTTTAAAATCGTGTAATCTTTATAGGATTTTAAGCATAAGGTTTGTGGTGGCAATACATTATGATCTTTTAAGAACTGCATAGCCGTTTTGCGAATATCAAGCTCCCTTAAAGGTTTAATGATATAATCGTAAAATTTATTTTTAAGTGCCTGGTAAGCTTTTCTCTCGTCGTTGGATAAAGCGATAAAAAATATCTTGTTTGTAATATAATTTTGCATTTCCCGGCAATAAGCAAAAACATCTGGAGTATTGATGTCTACCTGATCGATATTGATAAATACCATGTCCGGATGATGCTTTAAAATAAGGTTCATTCCTTCTTCATAGTCATCGCTTGTTCCTATACAATAATATTCACCTTGTTCTTCCAGGATTTCCTGAATGATTTTTATCGTGGTTTGATGGTTTTCTATGATAAAATAAGAATGCAAAAAGCTTAAATTTTTAATTTGAAATTAAAAAACGGCTCATTAATAAGTCCTGTGTAAGACCACATATAAACTGTGGTTTTACCACATTTTTCTTTTTAAGATTGTTTCTTGATGGCCAAAATTGAATAGTGACTTCTTAACAAACTTGATAGAAAAAGATTTGGGTATACAGAGAACTATACTGTTTGTTCCTTTTTTTAAGTTTACTTTTTTATAATATCTCCCTAACCATTCTTTTAAACTAAGAAGCTAGCTTGTCGATTTATAAATCCATAATCAAACATGAGATTATTTTTGAAGTGGTTCTTTTTTCTATTTATTGTTTCGGGGATTGCTCAAAATGGAGGGTCACATCTAAACGACTCCATATTTTTTGAATATAAAGGAGAACTTGATAAAGCTATAGCTGAGGGCAATACCTATAAAATTGCTGAAAAATTTGTTCAGCTTGGGGATTATTATCATTCAGTAGAAATTAATACGCAAGCTATTGAGCAGTACAATCAGGCACTTTCGGTATTAAATAAGGATTTCTCAGAATTGCAGGCACGCATTAAGAATAAGATCGGTCTTTCTTATATCAATTTAAAAAACTATTTAAAATCCAGGGAATACTTAAATGAAAGCATTAATATTTCTAAAAAGAAAAAATTAAAAGAGCAGCTTGCTCTGGCTGAAAGTCTTTTGGGGACCACTTATGAAAAAGAAGGCAATTACTTAAAAGCTCTGGAGCATCAAAATAAAAGTTTAAAATTATATACTGAAGCTAAAGACCGTTTGGGTATCGCTATAGTAAATGAAAATATAGGAAGCATATATGAAGATTTAGAACAGTTTGAAAAAGCCCTTCGGTTTTTTACCATATCGAATACCATTTTTAGCGAACTTAATCATAAAGGCCGAATAAATATCCTTAATAATCTTGGTGATGTATATCGAAAAACGAGAGATTATGAGAAAGCAATGATGTTTACTAACAGGGCTTTAAAACTGGCTGAACTTTTTGAAGATCGTCATCAGTTAGAAAGTGCACATAAAGATTTGGCAAAAACTTATGCTTTAATGGGCGAGTATCAAAGTGCTTACGATCACAGAGTGCTATATGAGCAATTGCAAGAAGAAGGCTTTTATTCGCAAAATTTTAAGCAGCTCAATACCTTACAAACCATATTTGATACGCGGCAAAAAGAATCTGAAATTGCTTTGTTAAAACAGGAAAATAAAGTGAGCCAAGCCAAACAGAATATGCTGATCTTTGGCGTTTTTCTATTTATTCTTTTAAGCGGAATTTCTTTTTTCTTCTATAATAGAAAGCGGAAGGAATCGGCAAAAATTCAGGCTTATGAGCAAAAATTACTGAAATTAGAATTAGATCGAAAAGCAATTGAAGAGAAAAAGCTTCAGGATGAAATTATGTTGAAAACAGCATCGCTTTCAAAATATAGTCTGAATATGGCACAAAAGAATAAAATGATAGCTGAAACCTCTTCAACTTTACAAAATTTAGCCTCCCGTTCCTCGATGGATCCGGTTCCTAAAATTAAAAGCCTGGCGAAAGAATTGGATAAAAGCCTTTCTGAAGAACAGGAGTGGGAGGAGTTTATGAGTTTCTTTCAGGAAATACGTCCGCAATTTATCAAAGAATTGTCAAAACGTGCAACCGCAAAACTATCTTCAACCGAGTTACGTTTGGCGATGTTGCTTCGGCTTAATTTATCCTCAAAGGAAATTGCGGCAATCTTAAGAGTAACTCCAGATAGTGTTCGGGTGGCGCGGTATCGATTAAGACGAAAACTACCCATAGAACCAAAGCAGGAATTAGTGAATTTTATGCTTCAATTTTAGAAAAACTGGTCTCCTTTTAGAAAAAGTTACTGTAATGTAAAGTAATCTTAATTGTTGCCTTGATATAGCTGTTAAAAAACAACTTGTTAACTCTTTGTTGCTATCGATTTTTAGAGCTAAAGTGTTGAAGTATATAGTTTTGGGGTATTCTTAAAATCAAAAAAATGAATCGAAAAAACTACTTTAAACTTTTACTTGTAACGCTTTTTGTAGCTCTAAACTATAGTTTTTTGCAAGCGCAAACAGGCGTAATTAAGGGAAATATTGCAGATGAAGCAGGAATTTACGTTCCGGGTGCTGCAGTGATGATTCCAGAGATTAATAAAGGAACGACAACCGACTTTGACGGTAATTTTACCCTGGTAGAAATACCGGAAGGAGCTTATACCTTAGTGGTAAAATATTTAGGATATAAAGATTTAAATAAAGAAGTAAGTGTTACTGCAAATCAAACTTTAGATATTGATCTTGTTCTAAATTCTTCTACCACAACTTTAGAAACAGTACAGTTATTAGGAGGAGGTTTAAGTGCCCAGGCCCGAGCATTAAATGCGCAAAAAAACAGGCCAAATATCACCAATATTGTTTCTACAGAGCAAATTGGTAAATTCCCGGATGCCAATATTGGGGATGCGGTAAAGCGAATTCCCGGAATTACTATGCAGGTAGATCAGGGAGAAGCCCGTAACATTATTGTAAGAGGTTTGGCGCCGCAGCTTAACTCAGTAACCCTAAACGGTAGCCGTATTCCCTCTGCTGAAGGGGATAACCGTAATGTGCAGATGGATCTTATCCCATCTGATATGATCCAGACAATCGAAGTAAGCAAAGCAGTTACCCCAGATATGGATGCCGATGCCCTTGGAGGATCTGTAAATTTAGTTACCAGGTCAGCGCCAGAGGATTTTAGGCTAGCGGCAACCCTAGGATCAGGTGTTAATTTTATTACCGATAAACGAATTCTAAGCGGATCTTTTCTGGTGGGCGATCGAACTAAAGATGGTAAGTTAGGTTTTATGGTTTCGGCCTCTATTAATGATAATGATTTTGGATCTGATAACGTAGAAGCAGAATGGTCTGATGAGTTTGAGTACAATACTGGAATGCAGGATGCAGAGGGAGATGATATTCTGGAATCGGTAGACGTAAATCCTTATGCCAGCGCTTTCGAGATTAGAAAATACTTAGTACAACGGGTTAGGAGAAGTTTCTCGGCAAATTTAAATTACGATTTTAACGATAATAACAGTCTTTATTTTAAGTCGATGTATAACTGGCGTGACGATCGTGAAAATCGTTTTGCCTATGCTTCAGAAATTTTAGATGGTGAAGATATCAGTGAAGGAGATTTTATAATCACTAATGGTAATCTGGTACGTTTTCCTGCGGAAGCAGAAAGAGAAACCAAAGGTGGTATTCCTGGTGGAAGAATCCAGAATCGCAGATTGGAAGATCAGCGGATGCAAAATTATACCCTGGGGGGTGATCATTTATTTGGTAATGTGAAATTTGATTGGATGGGATCTTACGCAAAGGCATCAGAAGAGCGGCCTAACGAGCGCTATATTAGCTGGGAAGCCGAATATATGGTAAATAACGGAACTAATCCTAAAAAACCATTACATACTCCAGTTAATGCTACTTCTCCTTCAGATTTTGAGTTAAAAGAAATAACAGAAGAATATCAGTATACCGAAGAAGAAGATATTAATGTATTCGCGAATATCGAATTGCCGGCCGACTTGTTTGATCAGGGTTCTGGAATTGTGAAATTTGGAGTAAGAGGGCGTTTTAAAAACAAGCGAAGAGATAATAATTTCTTTGAATATGAGCCGGAAAATGGATTTGAAAATATGGCTCAAACAGAGGTTGTCGTAAAAGATGGAAACGATTTTCTTGCTGGGCAGCAATACCGGCCGGGATTCTTTACGTCACCAGAATATTTAGGTTCTTTAGATCTTAATTCAGGTCAGTTTAGCAGTGAAGATTTACCAGAGGAATACCTTGAGGAGAATTTTGAAGCCGAAGAGAATGTATATGCTGGTTACGTAATGGCTAATCAAAAATTATCTGAAAAACTTTCAATATTAGCAGGTGTACGTTTAGAAGCTACTCACATTAATAGTTTAGGAAACGAATTAATTTTTAACGAAGATGGAGATTTTGAAGATGCTACTCCTGTAAGGGATGAGAGCAATTATACAAATATCTTACCCGGGGTGCATTTTAAGTATAATTTAAATGACAACACTGTAGTTCGTTTTGCCTGGACCAATACTTTAGCGCGTCCAAATTATATCGACCTGGTGCCCTATCGTGCAGTAAATAACGAGGATGAAGAAATCTCTGTTGGGAATACAGATTTGAATCCTTCAACCTCGATGAACTTTGATTTTATGGCTGAGTATTATTTCAAGTCTGTTGGGATTCTTTCAGGAGGGCTTTTCTATAAAGATATCGAAGATTTTGTATACACCTATATCAGTAAAGATGAGGCGACCGGTTACGATCTTTTTCAGCCTTTAAACGGTGATGAAGCCAATATCTACGGCGCTGAGGTTTCTTTCCAAAGACAATTAAATTTTCTACCTGGATTTGCTAAAAATTTTGGGATTTATCTTAACTATACGTACTTACATTCTGAAGCAAACGGCATTAGAAACGAAGATGGTGACCTAAGGGAAGATGAATTATCGCTACCTGGATCTTCGCCAAATATGTTTAACGGATCACTTTCGTATTCTGATAAGCGATTTAGTGCAAGGCTTTCAGCTAATTTTTCAGATGCATATTTGGATGAGTTAGGAGGCAATGCTTTTCAAGATCGTTATTACGACGAGCAGTTCTTCTTAGATTTTAATATGTCGTATTCAATCAATAAAAACTTGAGGATCTTCGCCAATCTTAATAATATCACCAATCAGCCATTGCGTTATTATCAGGGAGTTTCTAATCGTACCATGCAAATGGAATACTATAGCCAGCGTTTAACCTTTGGCCTTAAATACGATCTATACTAGAGCCTAAGTGTTGCAGTAAAAAAATAATTTAAAAACATACAATTTTAAGTATTGGCATGTACGCCTGAAGATGATACTTGAAATTAAAACAAAATATAATGAGTAGAATAAAATCGATCCTAATTTGCCTAATATTAGCCTCTTGCGGCCAGCAATTACCAGAAATCGCTCCAGATGTGGTAACTGAAAAAACATTACATGACACCGATGATCCGGCAATTTGGGTAAACAGGGAAAACCCTGAAGAAAGCATTGTTTTTGGAACCGATAAAGATACCGACGGTGCAATTTACGCTTTCGATCTTGATGGAAAGATTATCGAAGCTAAAACCATGAGAAATTTTAAGCGCCCTAATAATGTAGATGTGGAGTATGATGTAAAACTTTCTGATAGTACCGTAACAGACATTATGATTTTTACTGAAAGGGAAAGAGAACAAATCAGGGTTTTCTCGGTGCCAGATATGAAGCCCCTTGATAATGGTGGTTTTAAGGTCTTTCAGGATACTCGGGAGAACGAAATGAGTTTGCCTATGGGGGTTTCGATCTATAAATCACCACAATCTGGAAAGACCTATGCTATCGTTGGTCGTAAAAACGGACCTAAAGAAGGCTATTTACATCAGATCGAATTAGTGCCTTCAGAAAAGGGATTTACACCAAAGTTAGTTCGGGAATTTGGATTGTTTAGTGGGAAAAAGGAAATCGAAGCAATTGCTGTAGACGATGAACTCGGATTTGTATATTGCTCTGATGAAGGCGATGGTATTCGTAAATATTATGCCGAGCCAGATATGGGTAATAAAGAAATAGCCATTTTTGGCGCAGAACATTTTAAAGATGATATCGAGGGCATTGCTATTTCTACATATCCTGATGGAAAGGGGCAGATTATAGTTTCTAACCAGCAACAAGGAACATTTAATTTCTTTAATAGGGAAGATAACAGTTTTGAATATGCGCTGAATTTAGGAACTACAGAGACTGATGGGTGTGAAGTAACCACGGCTTCCCTGGGAGATAAATTCCCCAATGGTTTGTTTGTTTCTATGAACGATAATGGAGAAAAGAATTTTTTTTATCATGATTTAAGCCGATTAAAAAAGCCGGTAGGGGCTGAAAAATAAATGTTAGATTCTAAATAAAAATGTCGGTAAAATTTAGTTTACCGGCATTTTTTGTTTTCCGAAGGACGACTATCTTTCAGTTTTAAAATTGTATTTTTAGGCAAAATGAAATTTGGATAAGTATGAGAACAATTTTTAAGATAGGGCTGGGACTTTTTTTCTTCTTAACTTTTAGTACTATGAAGGCGCAAGAACAACAACGAGAATTTGATAAAAACTTTACCCACGTGGTCTATTTTTGGCTTAACAATCCAGACAGCGAGCAGGATCGAGCCGATTTTCTAAAATCTTTAAACAAATTCATGGAAAATAGTTTGTATGCGAAGACCAAATTTATTGGAGAACCGGCAGGAACACCGCGAGAAGTGGTCGATGGATCCTTTACCTATTCTTTGATACTAAGTTTTCCCTCAAAAGAAATTCAGGATAAATATCAAAAAGAGAAAGCGCATTTAAAGTTTATCGAAGAATCTGAGCATTTATGGAAGCGAGTGCAGGTGTATGATTCGGTTGGGATAAAGTAATAAAACAAAAAATCCTCGCATTGGCGAGGATTTTTTATACTGAATTATATAAAATTAGTCTTCAAAATATACGGCAGAAACTCCGTTTAGCATATTATTGATAGTAGGAGTAGCATCTCCAGAATCTTCATCGGAAAAAGCAAGAACTCTTCCGCCTCCGTTAGCCAATTCGGCTACGTAAATCATTCCAGAATCTTCATCATAAGAAACGTTTACAGGATTACCAAGCATGGTGTTGGCGCCGGCAATTCTTACCTGTTCTCCAACAGCTAACATTTCTCCGTCTTCAGTATTATTAAATTTGTTTTCAAAATCGTTGATTACGTGTAATCCACCATCAGAATCTGAATCAGCATCACCAATATCAGACATGATCATCGTACCATCATCATAATCTAAACCATGTGTTCTTTCAATACCTTCTAGTGCAATCATTTTAGTCGCTTCTACCGTTCCGTCACCAGAATTAGAAAGGAAATTATCGAAACTTGCTAACATGTTAGTATTATCTACTACAGCATAAAGCCTATCATCATCAAACTCGATACCCCAAACATTAAAATCTACGCTTACGGTATTTCTGAGGGTCATTCCGTCAGCCGTTTTGGTATAAATAAAGAAACGTCCGTTTGGAGCATCATCATCGTCACCATTCATATCGGCATTATCAGAAATTACAACCATATTTCCTGAGATTGCGATATCACGAGGGCTCATAACATCGCTAGAGCTTTTAAATTCTGCCATTGCTTCATCAGCTGTATCGTCCCACATTCTTACTTCGCTATAATACTGAATTTCTAAAGGATCTCGGGAAGCAACAATTAATGCATCTGCATCATCATCGTAAATGATACCTTCAGCATCGTTAGCATCAGAACTTAAGGAATATGAATCTCCCGTATCCAAATTGTATCCCGCAATATTACCAGAATGGGTTGTGGCAAATAACATTGGAGCATCGACTTCCATTCCGTCATCGGTGTCGATTATTCCATCATCGTCGTCACTACAAGAGGCTAATGTAATAGTGGTTAAGCCCGCTAAAAATAGGTGTTTAAAATTCTTCATAATTATTTTTTTTGAACTTCTAAACTACGATTACAGGTTGGATAATTTTTGTGTATATTCCTGGTTTAACCTGAGATTATGAATCTTTAAAGTTTTTTAACGCCTCTAAACAGATTTGGAAACTAAAGGAAGACCTAGTATTAACTTTATTACAACAATCATTACCTGTTAGTATAAATATTCTAAGAATTCATATTTTAAACGCAACCTCTTGCTGTTCTTTGTATCTAATTAGAAATCAAATACATTATGAAAAAGACAGTAACTATTATGCTTTGTCTATTCTCATTCATTTTAATTTCTTGCGATAAAGATGAACAGGAACCGGAAAAGTTTACAGTAGTAGATTTCTCTGCAACTAATTTTCCGCAGGAATGGAAATTAGTCGCATCACGAGCGGCAATGATCCCTAATGCTAAAGTTACAAAAGTTGAAGGTAAGGCTGAGAGTTATATTTTTAATGAAGACTTTACTTTTCAAAAAAAATCCAAAATCGAAGATGAAACGATTATTGCGGAAGGTACTTATTCAATTGATGAGCGCGAGTTTATAATTCTCGAATATCTGGAAGAGTCGGATTTAATAGCAAGTTGTAATAGAAAATCTAAATTGGAGTATCTTCATTTCTCCGATAGCCAACTGATAAATGATAGCTGGATAGCTTGCGATGGACCTTATCTTTATTATAAGTTAGTAGAGTAAAAAATTTATAGAATTATAGAAAAAATCCCGTTCATTGCTGAACGGGATTTTTTCTATAATTCTAGTCTCTAGTCTAGTATCTATAGTATTCAGGTTTGAACGGACCTTCAACTTCAACGCCAATATATTTAGCCTGGTCTTCATTAAGTTTCGTTAATTCTACACCAATTTTTTCTAGGTGTAAAGCCGCTACTTTTTCATCTAAATGTTTAGGTAACATGTAAACTTTGTTCTCATACTTATCGGTATTATTCCAAAGTTCGATTTGTGCTAAAGTCTGGTTTGTAAATGAGTTACTCATTACAAAACTTGGGTGCCCTGTAGCACAGCCTAAGTTCACTAAACGTCCTTCAGCAAGAAGAATGATATCTTTACCATCGATAGTGTACTTATCTACCTGTGGTTTGATTTCATCTTTAGTTTCACCATAATTGTTGTTTAACCAGGCAACATCAATTTCGTTATCAAAATGCCCAATATTACATACGATAGTTTTATCTTTCATTGCTAGGAAGTGCTCGCCACGAACGATATCTTTATTTCCTGTTGTAGTAATTACAATATCAGCTTTTTCTACTACAGTTTCAAGACGTTTTACTTCAAAACCATCCATTGCTGCTTGTAATGCGCAAATAGGATCCACTTCAGTAACTGTGATAATAGCACCGGTTCCTTTAAAAGAAGCTGCAGTTCCTTTTCCAACATCACCATAACCACAAACCACAACGCGTTTACCAGCTAACATTACATCGGTAGCACGACGAATTGCATCTACAGCACTCTCACGGCATCCAAATTTGTTGTCAAATTTCGATTTTGTAACCGAGTCGTTCACGTTAATGGCCGGCATAGGAAGTGTTCCGTTTTTCATACGCTCGTAAAGACGGTGAACTCCCGTAGTAGTTTCTTCAGAAAGACCTTTTACATCTTTCGCTAGTTCTGGATATTTATCCAAAACCATATTGGTCAAGTCGCCGCCATCATCTAAAATCATATTTAATGGTTTACGATCTTCACCAAAGAAGAGTGTCTGTTCAATACACCAGTCAAATTCCTCTTCTGTCATTCCTTTCCAGGCGTATACAGGAATTCCAGCTTCTGCAATAGCAGCAGCAGCCTGATCCTGAGTAGAGAAAATATTACAGGAGCTCCAGGTAACTTCTGCACCAAGGGCCTTTAAGGTTTCAATAAGTACCGCAGTTTGTATTGTCATGTGTAAACAACCAGCGATACGTGCACCTTTAAGAGGTTGTTCTTCTTTATATTCTTCACGAAGCGCCATTAATCCCGGCATTTCAGCTTCTGCCAGTTCAATTTCTTTACGTCCCCATGCAGCAAGGGAAATATCTTTTACTTTATACGCCGTATAAGGCACTGTGTTCGTAGACATATTATTATATTTGATTATTCTGTAATTTAATAGCGCAAAAGTAATTAATATTTAATAAACCGGCATGCCTCTTTTCAAAACAATAACACCACGAAAAGGAACTAAAGTCTTCATTTGGAAGGTGGAAGAGTCTTTGGAGTGGCTAAGTGAGGGTATAAGTTTAACTAATCACTGTGCAAAGAGAGTCGATGGAATGAAATCTGAAATTCATCGGCGTGGTTTTATGAGTATTCGGCATCTTATGGCGGAAGCCGGCTATGTAGATCAGGATTTGTGGTATGATGATTTGGGAAAACCACACCTTAAAGATGGTCAGTATATTTCGATTACCCATTCTTTTAATTTTACCGGAATTATTGTGAGCAACCAGCCGGTAGGAATCGATATTGAAAAACAACGTGATAAAATTATAAAGATCGCCAATAAATTTACGCCGCTTAGGGAATATCATACACTTGCAAATGAAGAAGCAATTATTCGAAAATTAACCATCGTTTGGGGAAGTAAGGAATCTATTTATAAAGTTCATGCTCAGCCAGGATTGGGTTTTTTAGAGCATATTTATATCAAAGATTTTGATTTTGAAGACGCCGTTACCCGCGGAACTGTTACTTTTGAAGGCGAAAAAACCGAGTATGAACTGGAGTTCCTGGAATTTGAAGGATTTACCTGTGTTTATACGTTTTTGCTAAATTAAAATTGATGCCTAAAATTTTAGATGCCATTATTAAAGCATCGAAAATCAATAAAAAACTACTTGCGGTTTTAATTGACCCTGAAAAGTTTGCTGCGGAAAACTATAGCTATTTTATCGAAAAACTACCTGAAGCAGTTACCCATATTTTTGTAGGAGGTAGTACTGCGACCACAGCGCAATCTGAAGTTTGTGTAAATTTTATAAAAACCAAAACTAATTTACCTGTTATTTTATTTCCAGGGGACAAAGAGCAGATTACTGAAAAAGCAGACGGGATTTTATTATTGAGTTTAATTTCGGGAAGAAATCCTGAGTATCTTATCGAACAACATATAAAAGCGGTGCCTAAACTATTGAATGCAGGCCTGGAAATTATTCCAACGGGCTATTTGCTTTTAGACGGCGGCAATCAAAGTGCCGTGGCAAGAGTAAGTAAAACGAAGCCTATTCAGCAAGATGAAATTGAGTTAATCAAAAACACAGCTTTGGCTGGTGAGATGTTAGGAATGCAACTTGTTTATCTGGAAGCTGGGAGTGGAGCTTTAATTCCCGTTTCAGAAAAAGTAATCGCTGAAGTGAAAAGGGATTTAAATATTCCGCTTATTGTAGGTGGAGGAATTCGAAATGCAACGCAACTTAAAAAGGCGTATAAAGCCGGGGCAGATCTTGTGGTTATAGGGACCGCTTTTGAAAATGGAGAATTTAAATAGTAGTAATTAGTATTCAGTACTGGACTAGAAGTAGACTTTATAAAGTAGGAACGTGAAAAGTAGAAAGTACATATCCAAACGCAAGACTCGAGAATCCAGATAATTTTGGATTGCATGTAAGCCGTTCGCAGTGAACTGTCAACTTTTTTCAATTTTGAATAGTTTTGAGCTGAGAGCTTATCAGATAAAAACGTCACCCTTATCAAAAAAGGATGACGTCTTTTCAGAATTTTATAGTTATTTAAGCGTAAACTTGGCCCAAAAAATCTTTTAGAGACTGGGACTTTCTACCGAGTACTTTTTCAATGTCGGTTTTTTCAAAATTAAATTCCCCATTTGCTATTCCCTGGCTAAACATGCTTAACATTCCAACGATTGGATCTGGTAAACCGGCAGTTTTCATTTGGGATTCAAATTCATCTACTTTAGGGGAAACATAAGCAATTTTCTCACCTAAGATATCAGTTAGGATTTCGCTAATTTCTTCGAAAGAAAACAGTGTACTTCCGTTAAACTCATATATTTTATTGCGGTAATCTTCAGGAGAAACAATAATATTAGCTTCTGCTTCAGCAAAATCTTTTCTGGGGATAAACGCTACTTTTCCGTTTTCGGTAGGTAAGTAAATAGCCTTTGTTTTTAGTAACTGCTCTTTGTCGCCAATAAACATGGGCACGACTTCACTATAAAGATTGTGTCTTAGGATTGTGTAATCTAAACCAGAATTTAAAATCGCTTTTTCGGTTTGTGCATGTCCGCTAACCACAGCATCTAGCGGAGCATCTTTACTTTCTGTTTTTCTTACTGAACTGGTGTAAAAAATATGTTTTACGTTGGCTGCTATAGCCGCTTCAATAACATTTTTGTGTTGTTGCAGGCGGGCATCAAGATCGCTACCCGAAATTAAAAAGACCTGCTCTATACCTTCAAAAGCGACTTTTAATTTGTCAGTATTTTCATAGTCCGATACTCTGATATCTAAACCTTGCGATTCATAATCTTTTACAATATCCTTTGCAGTATCTCTTACTAAAACAGCTATGTTGCTTGCATCTGCTTTACTCTTTAGAGCGCTTACAAGAAGTTGACCTAAACTTCCTGTTGCACCGGTGATCAATGTCTTTTTCATTTCATTTTGTTTAATTACTAAAAGAGATTTAGTTACTTTTGGTAAGTAAAGATATTGCATCTTTGTCTTTTAGACAAGAGGTTTCAGGAACGTAAATTAGTTACCTGAAAGTTATTAATGTTGAAAATCAATAGGTTATATATGATGAAAAATGAAATAAATTTTTCAGAAACTGAAAATTGTCCGGTTCGAAATATCTTAGATCGTTTTGGAGATAAATGGTCTACTTTGGTTATTTTAATTTTGGGAAATTATGATACTCTTCGTTTTAATGAATTACAAAAAATGATTGGGAGTATTTCCCAAAAAATGCTCACTGTAACGCTAAAAAAGCTAGAGACTGATGGTTTGGTGACCCGAAAGGTTTATGCTCAGGTTCCTCCAAAAGTAGAATATTCTTTAACCGATCTGGGGTTAAGTTTATTGCCAAAGCTTGAAAGTCTGGTAAAATGGGCTAATGAAAATATGCATCAAATTACTAAAAACCGATCTTTCAGTAAATAAAAATAATACGAGCTAAAGAAAAACAATCTAGTATAGACTTTTATCCTGTGTTTTTAAACCTAAGAATTTATAATAATCTTTCAAGGAAATTTCGAAGTATTTATTTTGAATCGTTTCTATAGGATCTTCTACGTAACACTGGGGGAGTAAAAAATGTACAGATTCATTATCTAATTTGCGAATCACAAAAGTATATTTCTTTGAAGATTTACTGGGTAGCCTAATTAATTCCCGTTTAATATTTGAGATAAATTCTTCGTCGTTTTCTATTTTGCTTGTGATAACTATTTTTCGGCTTGTCGTTATACATAAATAATCGTTTAGACTTTTTAGATTGTTTATATCTGTTTCCTCAAAAATAAAAATTTTGGTTTCAGATTGATAGTTCCAATCTTTTTTGAGTGTAGGGTAGGTGTATTTACCTTCCAAACATTTTACGATCAAGAGGTAATAAAAATGATTTTTATAATTTATCGTTTGTAGATTAATAGAATCAAAATTTTGATAAGCTTTAGATATTGTAGTGCTTTTATTATGAGTTGAAGGTTCCTCTTCCGCTATATTTTTTTTAATATAATTGGGATGGTCTGTCCAGCTGTTTTCCTGGTTGTTATATGCCCAGCCAGTAGCGTTTTTTATAATTCCGATGTTTTTATATATTTTAATATCAGATTTAAGTTGTGATTGTGCACTTAATGAATAAGATGTAATTAGTAAGGAAAAGAAGATTAGTTTTAGGGGCTGTAACATGATGAATGATATTTTATGATTGGTTTTGTAAAAGATGTATAAGTAGTTTTTCTATTTTTAATAAAGTCTGAAATAACTCAGATTGATTTTTACTGATCTTATCTATTTTTTCTTCACTACTATGATAATAGTTAGTTTTCTTTAGGTTTTTTTTGGGGAATTCATGCATTCTCCGCAGCATTTGCCCTTCATTTGTTAAAAGCCACTCCAGGCTATATCGAGGGAAGGCTCTTGAAAAATTAGCAATTACTTCTGCACTTGGATAGCTATTACGGCGCTTTAGCATATTAAGATAGCCACTAGACTTCGATAACTTTCGTTCAAATTCCGCTTTGTTTAGGCCTTCTCTTTTGCGTACAATTTCTAAACGTTCAATCATGGTTAAAGTAAAGAGTAGGGATTTTTTGAAAAAAACTCACAATTGTTTGTGTTTTCAGATAATTGTTTGTAATATTGTTCTTGTTTATTCCAAAGGTATGTTTTCTTCTTGTTTAGCGCAAGAGGTGTTTCTTTTATAACCGTAATTTTAACATGTTTTTTTTGATATTCTTCGTTACGGTTGTCAGTAAAATGTAGTTTTTTGTCCTCTTCTTTTTCTTTTTTATCATCATATTTTTCCTTATTAAATGTTGGGTTGCTTAGTATCATAATGTTAAATTTGAATAGATTATTTTGTAGATTTCATTTTACTGGAAAATCATGCAAAGTATAGATTTGAGTAATAAAAAAAGAATTTTGATCTAATGAGGTCTTTTAAGAAGCCAATAAAAATTGCTTTAAAAGTATTTTCTATAATTAATATTGTTTGGATAAAATCAGATTTTTGAAACTATGGAACAACTCTCTGATTTTTTTCTTGATTCTTATAGAGATGCTTCAACTTTTAATATAATTCTTGAGGCCGTTGTATTTATTTTTGGGATTTTAAGTGTTTATTATTCTAAAAAAGAAAATCTCCTGGTATACCCAACCGGGCTTATTGCAACTGTAATTACCGTTTATTTATTGTATAAAGCCGAATATTACGGGGATATGATGATGAATTTTTATTATTCGGTAATGAGCGTATATGGCTGGATTAACTGGGCGCGTAAAAAAGATGGTGAACCGGTTGTGCCAATTACCCGAACTAATACAAAAGAAAAACTAGTGGGATTTGCTCTGTTTTTACTTACCATGATCGTCACTTATTTAGTGTATAGAGCCTTCGATTATGAAATAAAAATGGTTAATTATATCGATATTTTTACTTCTGGAGTGTTTTTTACGGCGATGTGGTATATGGCGATTAAAAAATTAGAGAACTGGACACTTTGGATTTTTGCAGATATTATTACAGTCCCGCTCTATGCGTATAGAGGGTTGGGAATGCTTTCACTACAATATATTATATTTACCATTTTGGCCATTCAGGGATATTTGGTTTGGAAAAGAAACTTGGGGAGTCATGTGAACTTATAATAGAACCTGGAACTATTAAGTTAACATCATAAAATGTGGACCTTGATTTTTTAAAATACAAACAATTGTTAATACGAGTAGGTTTTTATCTAATTACTTATAAGAATCAAATTATTCTAAGTTGCTGTCAAATAGCCATTTGAAAAGCTTTATTTCATTTTAAAATTATTAAATATGCGTTAATAGATCCCGTTAATCTGCATTTTTTAATGTATATTCACATTCCTTATGCCTTTATAATTAAAAATGGTAACATGGGTGAAATGGGAGCGAGAATCTTCAAATTTAATGTTCCTTTAAAATCAATCAAACCTTATGTGAATTAGAAGATGGCCTAAAAATGGCTACAAAATAGAATATAGCAATTAATCAACTAACAATAAAACTAACAGAACCGTGAAATTAAACGAATCAGACATTCTGCAAATTCAGGATAAGGGCTTAACCACTGAAGAGGTAAAGCGACAGATTGAAATTTTTAAGCGTGGAAATATTAAAGTAGATATTCAGGAGGCAGCAACCGTAGGTAATGGTATTTCGGCTATTTCAGATGAAGAGCGTACGGAGTATATAAGAGCCTATGAGCATAAAAAGGAAGAGCTGGATATTTTAAAATTTGTTCCTGCTTCTGGAGCTGCGACAAGAATGTTTAAAGCACTTCATAATTTCGTAGATGAATTTAATCCAGATAAACAAGAATTGCGTGAGTATCTGGATGAAAATGGTGATTCTAGTCTTCGAACATTCTTTAATCATATAGAAAAATTACCTTTTTATACTGAAGCGATAAAGGCTGCGAAGAAGGATAATAGTGATTTCGACAATCTTAGCGATGATGAAAAGAATAAGCTAGTTGCTGAAAATGTGTTATATGCCAAGGGGCTTGGATTAAGCGACCTGCCTAAAGGTTTGGTTCCTTTTCATAAATATGATAATGTAGTGGTTACCGCTTTTGAGGAACATCTTTATGAAGCAGCAAAATATGCGGAAAGTAAAGGAGTGGTAAAATCCCATTTTACCGTAGGTCAGGATGATAAAGATAAATTTGAGGCTGAATTTGAGAAAGTTAAGAATAGAGTTGAAGAAAAAACAGGTTCCAAATTCGAAGTTTCTTATTCCTATCAGGATCCAAAGACAGATACTATTGCGGTAGATGGAGAGAACGCTCCATTTAGAACAGAAGAGGGAAGTATGTTTTTCCGTCCAGGAGGGCATGGAGCTCTGATTGACAACTTAAACCATCAAGATGCAGATATCATTTTTATTAAAAATATAGATAATGTTGTGATATGGGAAAGCCTTGGTGACGTTGCAGATTATAAAAAAATGCTTGCCGGAAAATTACTCGAGTTAAAAGATGAAACCTTCAATTTAATCAAAGCGTTACAGAATGATCCTTCAGAGGAGGTGTTAAAGGATGCTTCTGATTTTCTCACTCAGAAGCTTTTTGTAAAATCTCTTTCAGGAAATGAATCGGCAGTAGAATATATTGAAAAACTTGATCGCCCGTTACGTGTCTGTGGCATGGTTAAAAATGAGGGAGAACCTGGAGGAGGACCTTTTCTAGTAAAAGATGAAGATGGTGAAATTTCTTTACAAATTATTGAAGGTGCACAAATAGATGATGATAATCCCCAGCAGGTGAAACTCGTTAAAGAATCAACACACTTTAATCCTGTAGATATTGTTTGTAGCGTTAGAAAACCCGAAGGGAATACTTACGATCTGGAGAAGTATGTCGATCCGAATACGAGTTTTATAGCGAATAAAACAAAAGATGGAAAACCTTTAAAGGCCTTAGAACGTCCAGGTTTATGGAATGGGGCAATGGCTAAATGGAATACGGTCTTTGTTGAAGTACCGGTAACCACTTTTAATCCTGTAAAAACCGTAGCAGATCTTTTAAAGGAAAGCCATCAACCGGTTAATGATTAATCAGGAAGAGTTAATAAAAGAACTCGATTTTAGAGCGGTAAAGAGCAGTGGCCCCGGTGGGCAGCATGTTAATAAAACCGCCTCTAAAGTCGAGTTGTATTTTAATATAGCCTCATCTTCCGTACTTACTGAAATTCAGAAAGAGCGATTACAAAATACTTTTTCTACAAGGATTACTAAGGACAATATCCTTATTCTTCAAAATGGTAATTCCAGAAGTCAACATAAAAATAAAAGTGCCGTAATCAACCAGTTTCTGGAAATGATTAAAACTGGCACAAAAGCTCCAAAAGTCCGAAAAAAAACAAAGCCGGGTAAAATGGCGAAGTTAAAAAGACTGAGAGCAAAGAAGATTCAGGCAGAGAAAAAGCAGAGTAGAAAAAATCCATTAAAATAAAACTGTAGAAAAATTACGCACCTGTAGAATTAAAAGTGTAGAATTCTACGATTTTGTGAAATCAAATATAAAAATAAAAGTTTTTAAGTTATTTGATTTTAGGAGATTAGAGGATGTTCTGTTAGTTTTTGGTTATGGCATGGTTTTGACTAATAGTTAATTAGTTAGGGTTATTGAAGGATTTTGAATAACTAACGCAGCAGTAAATAGCTGTTGTATAATTTAGATTTTCGGATTAAAAGAGGCTGTGGTGGCCTCTTTTTTTAGAGCGGATTCCCATTGTTTCATTTTGAGTCATCCGTGATTTTACTCGATCATCGTGATTAACTACTCCTCCGATCCCATACTTTATGGATCTGCATACTTCAATAACATAATTTTCGAATAAATGAAACTCCCGTGGATCACACTTAGGTGATTTCATAAGCTAATATTATATTTTCGTATACCTTTTTTGAAACATTTTCTGACAAACTTTTAAGAAGGATCCGATAGTACTCTCCTGTAGGTATGGATTGCGTATCATTTCTACATAATTAATTCTTAAAGCCTCATAATTTCTACAAAATGACATAGGCTTAAAAATCTTTTTTTAATATAAATAACTGATAATTAGTCTGTTTTGTGTGGTCTCTTGAATTGGGTATAATTTTTCCTTTACTATAAACAACCAACAAAACGAAAAAATAACAAACAGAATTATTACTAAAACTTATACTCATGAAAAAATCAATTTTATCAGTAATGGCAGTTGCAGGATTATTTTTTGCAAGCCAAACCATGCGGGCACAGCAAGAGCCTGTGGAAGAAACAACAGAAGAGATAGAGGCTGAGGTAGCTCCTGAAGTTGTTGGCTTCGAAATGATAGATGTATTAGCTCTACCACAACCAGTTAAGGATGCTACAATGACAGAGTTTAACGCTGTAGCTTCTGAAGCCTGGGTGAAATTAGAGAATGATAAAAAGATCTACAAACTTAATATTGCCAGTGATGGTGAAGTAAAAACCGTCTATGCTACCGTTGATGGAGAGTGGCTTAAGGAGGACGAAGTTATTGATGGTAACTAATTTTTAAAGTCAGTTAAAAAAGGATTTTTTTACGAGGTTAAAGTGATGCCGAGAAACAAAGATTCCAACTTTGCGGCGACGGAAAAAGAACCGGTTAGTGAGTATTTTTCAGGGCAATCTTACTACTACTAACTAACACATATAGGAATGTTTGGAAGAGTACTACTTAAATTTGGCGATTTTTTCTAATCGGTTCCACCGTTTAAAATGGGAGTAAACTTTTAGGTTATATTCTAATTTAGATGTAAAAGAGGTCTATTCAAGACCTCTTTTTTTTATATTTTATTTGTAAGAATTTGGTTATATCTTTTCTAAATTTGTGACCTCTATTAAAATTAGATTATGCCAAAGATTCTCATAGTAGAAGACGACGTTCCTTTCGGTACCATGCTCAAAACATTTCTATCTAAAAGAGGTTACGAAGCAGCGCTTTGTTTTTCAGGTGGGGATGCATTAAAACTAATAGCTAATTCAGAATTTAATCTTGTACTTACCGATGTGCGGCTTCCAGATTACGATGGTTTAGAGATATTAAAAGAGGTGAAATCCAATAATCCCTCTACTCAGGTAATTGTAATGACCAGTTATGCGGAAATTAGTATGGCTGTGCAGGCAATGAAAGACGGTGCCTTTGATTATGTAAGTAAGCCATTTAGGCCCGAATCTATTTTACAAACTATTGAGAATGCTTTAAATACCGAGATTGTTGAGCAAGGAATACCTAAAAGAAAAATAGCAAGCGAAAAAAGCAAAAAAGTAGATGACAGTGTCCAATATATTAAGGGAGTTAGTGATGCGTCACGTAAACTCAATGATTATATAGAGCTTGTGGCACCTACCAATATGTCGGTTTTAATTACCGGCGAGAGCGGTACCGGAAAAGAGAATGTTGCTAAAAGCATTCATTATCAAAGCAAGCGTAAAGATGCTCCTTTTATCGCAGTGGATTGTGGAGCGATCCCTAAAGAGATTGCTTCCAGTGAGTTTTTTGGTCATATTAAAGGTTCATTTACTGGGGCAATAAACGATAAAACAGGCCATTTTAAAGCAGCAAATGGCGGAACATTATTTCTTGATGAAATAGGAAATCTTAGCTATGAGCTTCAGGTGCAATTATTGAGGGCTCTGCAGGAACGCCGAATTAAACCGGTGGGAAGTAATAAAGAAATAGAAGTTGATATTCGGGTGGTTACCGCAACCAACGAAGATCTGTCCCAGGCCGTAAAGGACGGAGAGTTTAGAGAAGATTTATACCATCGTCTAAATGAGTTTTCCATAAAAGTTCCCTCTTTAAAAGATCGTAAAGAGGACCTTATGCTTTTTGCAGATCATTTTTTAGAAGAAGCCAATGCCGAGTTAGAGAAAGAAGTTGTTGGTTTTACCGATGAAGCGGTTGAAGCTTTTAAAAATTATACCTGGCCCGGAAATTTACGTGAGCTCAAAAATATGGTAAAACGTGCCGTATTACTTACGCAGGATAAACTAATCCCAATGAAAGTTTTACCACACGAGATTGCGACTGCCGAAAAAAGGGAAGAGGATTACGGACTTTTTAAAAATAAGAACGAGGAGAAGCTAATCCTGGAAGCTTTAGAAAAAACAGGAGGTAATAAAAGTAAGGCGGCCAGAATGTTGTCTATAGACCGAAAAACGCTTTACAATAAGCTTAAGCAATATAATATCAAACTGTAACCTCGTTTTCTAGTTCTCGCAATACGGTTTGTAATTGTTGTATTAACTCATCAATTTCGGTATCAGATACCTCTACTTTCTTTTCCAATCGTTCTAACACAGGAATTACAGGGGTAATTCTCATTTGTTTAAACATAGGGAGCATTTTATGCGCTATTTTACCTATAGCATCATAATTCTTGTCTTTTTTGTGGAATATTATCTTCGCTATATTTTCTTGAGAACTTTCTAAAAACGCCTTAATGATAATATGCATAGCTTCTTTGTCCTGGCCAGAAAACATATAAATATCTTCCAAATTATAAAATTCGTTATGTTTAGGTGTAAAATCGTTTTTTGGAATAAGTGGTTTTTCTTCAATTTCAGTTTCAACATTAAAAACTTCACTAATGCTAAGTAGAAGATCCTTTGGTTTAAAAGGTTTGGTAAGCTTAGCGGTAAAACCCGTAAGTGTGTATACTTCGTCTTTCATGTCTGTACGGCCGGATAAAGCAATAACCGGAGTTTTATTTAGGTTTTTGTCTTTTTTAATGGCATTCATTAACTGAAAACCATCCATAATTGGCATCTGGATATCGGTAAGAATCAAATCATATTGATTTTTACCGAGAAGCTCAAGTGCTTTTTTACCATTTTCAGCAGTGTCGAATTTTAAAAGATGATTTTTCAGGAATTCTAAAGTTAACGCCAATTGCGCCGGTTCATCATCGACCACCAAAACCTTTTTGTTTCCCAAATCTAAACTATCTGTTTTTTCTGTAGGAGGATGTGGATTTTCTGGGACTGGTTTCTTTTGGTTTTTAGATTTCTGGACCGGGATGGTAATGGTAAATTCACTTCCCTTACCCTGTTCACTTTGTAAACTAATTTCACCTTTTAACAAAGAAGTAAGGCTTTTTGTGATGGTGAGACCCAGGCCGGTACCACCATATTTCTTTTCGATACCGCTGTTTTCCTGACTAAATTCTTCGAAAATAACTTCCTGCTTTTCTTTAGAAATTCCAATTCCGGTATCTTTTACTTTAATAATAAGGTATTGTATATCTTTTGTTTTGGTCTCAATTTCAGCCGAGACTATTATGTTGCCTTTTTCGGTAAACTTACAGGCGTTGGTGACCAGGTTGGCAATAATTTGTTTTATTCTGAAAGGGTCGCTTGAATATTGCCCATCAGCCTCTTCAGAAATATCAATGATAACCTCAAGGTCTTTATTTAAATTTGCGGGGATGTTATTCTGAACGGTATCGCTGATAAGTTTTTTAGGGTTGAATGGTAAATTTTCTACCAGCATTTTACCGGCTTCAAGTTTCGATAAATCCAACAGATCGTTTACCAAATGGAGAATAAAATCTGAAGATTTATTGATCTGGCTTAGGTAGTGACGTTGTTTATTACCCAGCTGTGTTTTGTTCATCAATTCAGAATAGCCAATCACGGTATTTAAAGGAGACCTTAGATCGTGTGTTATAGCAGCCATAAGCTGTTCCCGGCGTTTTAGAAGGGTTTCTGCAAAATTTTTAGCTTCTTCCAGTTCAATACGATATTGCTGGCTACGCCTTACATCACGAATAATAAGCATTAAAAACAGCAAGATTACAATTACACAAACAATTCCGGAAACCATAATGATAGAAACGGTGTCTTCTAAAGTTTGCTGTGCTTTTTCAGTTCGTTCTAAAGAAGCCTCCCGCTCGTCTTTCTCAATATTGGCCAGGATTTTTCGAAGTTGCTGGTTAAGTACCATATCATTATCCAGCAAATCATTTTCCTTTTCGATGATGGTTTGCCTAAACTTAATATTAGCTTTTTGAAAATCGTTTAATACCTTTTTTACAGAATTCACTAAGGAATCTGCAGTTTGGTTGGTCAATGATTGGGCATTATCTGCACGTGCATATTCCAGCCATTTTACAAGGACTCTTTTTTGGTAAGGTTCTAAATCATTAAATCTGTCGTCGTAGCCCTGGTTAGATTCAAAACTTTCATTAACCCGGTTAAGCTCTTCCATTACCTGTTTGTAGTAATTGGTGTTGCGTTCTTTTTCCCGTAGATTGATTAAAGCTTCCAGGTTTTCGGTTTTTAGGTCTAAAAGCTTATAAATGCTGTCAAGTTCAGTATGTAGTTGATTTTCGGCATATTGCTCGTCTAATTCAACTAAATTCATTTTAATAGAATCCAGTTGTGCCTGGTATAAAACGATATCTTCTTTAGTGCCGGTTTGGATTAATCTTCGACTCACATTTTCAGTCTCATATAGGTCGCTGGTAAGCTCACTAACTAAAAAAAGCTGTTCATTGTTACTGCTATTGCTTTGCGCCATGTGGCTAAAGATGACTACCCGGTTATAAATAAACCAAACGGCCACCACCACCAGGACCGCAATAAGCAGGTAGCCGGCAACAACTTTTAGGGTAATCGATCTTTTAGTGTTTTGCATAGTTTTTAGCGCTTCTCAAAAATAAACCATTTAAATCAATTGCAATAATTGTTCATAATCAAAAAAAGCGTTCTACATTTGCAGCAAATCTCATAAGGGGTGCCCTTCGGGCTGAGATTATACCCAATGAACCTGGGCGGGTAATGCTGCCAAGGGATAAGTGCAAAGCGCACTACAGCACTCCTGGATAGGCTTCGGAATTAGAATCGAAGAAATTCAGGATTTATTTTTTAACCAAATTTTTAATGGAATAATGGCCCCTTTTATTCGTGAATTTTTTACGAATGAAAAATATATTATTCAGTTTTTTATTGCTGTTCTCTGGCTATGCAGTGGTGGCGCAGCAGTATCAAATTTCAGGGACAGTGACACGGGAAGGAAAACCTTTAAGCGGAGTTTCGGTCTACACCACCACCAAAAAATCAGGAACACTTACAGATGCTTCCGGGGAATACAAGCTTACTTTAGAGGAAGGGAAACACACAGTTCAGTTTGTGTACGGAAATCGAAAATCTTTTGAGATCGATCTTAAGTCAGATCAGGTATTAGATGTAGATCTTAGTGGTTTAGAGGAAGCTTTAAGTGAAGTGTTCTTGCAGTCTGTTAGGGTAGACGCCGATTCGCCCATTACCTACAGTAATTTAACCAATGAAGAGATCGGCGAGCGAAATCTTGGGCAGGATATTCCTGTATTAATGAATTATTTACCCTCTGTAGTAACGACCACAGATGCCGGAAACGGAATTGGTTATACCGGGATCAGGGTACGAGGTAGTGATGCTACACGAACAAATGTTACCATTAATGGTGTGCCTTATAATGATGCTGAAAGTCAGGGAACTTTCTGGGTGAACTTGGGCGATTTTGCATCATCTACAGAGAACATTCAGTTACAACGTGGTGTGGGAACCTCTACTAATGGTGCCGGCGCTTTTGGGGCTAGTATCAATATTTTAACCAATCGATATAATGAAGAAGCCTCGGCCGAAATAGCTAATAGCTACGGTTCTTATAATACACATAAGCATACGGCTAAATTTAGCACAGGTTTATTTAATAATCATTGGGAGTTTTCTGGTCGAGCTTCATTGATTAAAAGTGATGGTTATATCGATAGGGCGGAATCAGAACTTAAATCTTACTTTTTGCAAGGAAGCTATATTGATGGGGGTACTTTGGTAAAAGCATTGATGTTTGGCGGGAAAGAAAGAACGTATCAGGCCTGGTATGGGATTGATGCTGCAACTTTAGAAAATGACAGAACCTATAATCCTGCAGGTGAATATACCGATGAAGATGGCAACGTAAAGTATTACGATAACCAAACCGATAATTACCAGCAGGATCATTACCAGTTGCTATGGAACCAAACTTTCAATAAAAACTGGTCATCTAATCTTGCACTGCATTATACTTACGGGAGAGGATATTACGAGGAGTATGAAGAAGATGCTAGTCTCATTGATTTTGGATTACCAAATTTCATCGCAGATGGTGCGCAAATTACTTCATCTGATTTGGTGAATACCAGCTGGCTGGATAATCATTTTTATGGCACTACTTTTAGTTTAAATTATAAGAATAGTACGGTAGATGCCATTGTTGGAGGTGGTTGGAATCGCTACGACGGCGATCATTTTGGGGAGGTAATTTATACCAGATTTGCACGTAACAATGATCCTTACGAGCCGTTTTATAAAAACAATGCAGTAAAAACAGATTTTAATATCTATGGGAAAGCTACGGTTTCGATTACCGCTAAGTTTGCGGTGTATGGTGATTTGCAGCTAAGAACCATCAATTACGAAGGGGATGGACCCACTCAGCAAGTTGCCAATTTTCCTATCGATGCGAATTTCGATTTCTTTAATCCTAAAGGAGGTTTTACTTATCAGTTTAATGAAAAAAGTCAGCTATATGGATCTGTGGCAGTTGCGCATCGTGAGCCCTCACGATCTGATTACGAAGATGCTTTTCAAAATGAAGAGGTCGCTCCAACCGAAGAACAATTGGTCGATTACGAGTTAGGGTGGCGTTTTAATTCGGGAAAAACCCAGGTAAACACGAATCTTTATTTTATGAACTATAAAGATCAATTAGTGTTAACCGGGGAAATTGATGAAGAAGGTGCTGCGATTAGAAAAAACAGCGGAGAAAGTTACCGGCTGGGATTAGAAGTAGACGCTACGATCTGGATAAATGACTGGTTAAGTTTAAGGCCTAATATTGCAATAAGCCGAAATAGAAATAAGAACTTCGTAGCAGTTTTTGATGGCATTCAGCAAAATTTTGGAGATACCGAAATTTCATTTTCCCCTAATGTCGTAGCCGGGAATATGATTAGGTTTTCCCCAATTAAAAATCTTCAGTTAAATTTATTAAGCAAATATGTAGGGGAGCAGTATATGAGTAATTTAGAGTTAGAAACATCTAAGCTGGATTCTTATTTTGTAAGTGATTTTAATGTACAATACGTGTGGGACACTGCTCCGTTATTTAAAGAAGTGGTGTTTACGGGATTGGTTAATAATATTTTTGGCGAAAAGTATGTATCTAATGGATACTTCTACACTTATGATATAGAAAATCCAGAGATGCCAAACGGAGTAGAGACGTTAGGCGGTGCAGGATATTATCCACAGGCCACCACAAATTTTTTAGCCGGAGTTACCCTAAGATTTTAAATTTGTTAGATTTATTTTAGTTACTAATGCCTGGGATTTTCTAAAATTCCAGGTATTTTTTATTGTTTGAATTTTACCATTTTTGGTTTGATCGCTTCTAAAATTCAGGGAAGTACTTATTTAATTTTGCCTTTGAATTTAAAATTAAAAATGATGAGTACAGGGAAAAAAATTGCATTGATTACAGGAGGAAGTCGTGGTCTGGGTAAAGATATGGCTTTAAAAACGGCAGCTAAAGGACTGGATGTCGTGATCACATATCACAGTAAAAAAGAAGAAGCTGAAAGAGTTGTTGCTGAAATTAAGAAAATTGGCTGTCATGCTGTGGCACTTCAGTTAGATACTGCAAATGTTTCAGGTTTTGACGAATTTAAACGAAATCTTCAACAGGTTTTACAATCTGAATTTAAAGCTGAAAACATCGATTTTCTGGTTAATAATGCCGGGATAGGAATTAATCAGCCAATCGCTGAAACCTCCGAAGAAACTTTTGATCTTTTAACCAATATTCACTTTAAAGGCGTGTTCTTTTTAACGCAAAGATTGCTGGATATTTTAAATGATGGTGGCGGCATTGTAAATATCAGCTCTGGTCTGGCCAGATTTACCATGCCCGGTTATAGTGTTTATGGGGCCTTGAAAGCAGGGATAGACTCTTTAACCAGATACGAAGCCAAAGAATTTGGTAAACGGGGGATTAGAGTAAATACTGTGGCACCGGGAGCGATTGAAACCGATTTTGGTGGCGGTTTGGTGCGTGATAACAAACAGGTAAACCAACATGTAAAACAATCTATCGCTTTAGATCGCGTAGGACAGGCCGATGATATTGGTGGCGTTGTTGCCTTTTTATGTACAGAAGATGCCAAATGGGTAAACGCCCAACGTATCGAAGTTTCTGGCGGCCAGAATATTTAGTTGGTAATAAGGAATATAGGAAAAGTATTCCGTAGTGCTTTTGCTACGGAATACTTTCTCTAAATTTTTATCTTTAGGATGATGGAAAAAACAATGAGCTTAGAGGATTTTTACCGGAAAAAACTAGGGGAACTTCCTAGCGATATTCTACAAAAAACAGGGCAATTTAATGTTTTTCGGTTAAGTGATTATTTTGGAACCACTAAAGCAATGCCTTATAGCCGAAAAGATTATTATAAAATTAGCCTGATCTCTGGTGAAAATGTAGTGCATTATGCTGATAAAACGCTTAAGGTAGAAGAAAATATGCTTTTGGTGGCTAATCCACAGGTGCCCTATAACTGGGAACCACTTTCTGAGGAAAAAACAGGCGCTTTTTGTGTCTTTACCGAAGATTTTATGAATGGCTTTGGGAACTTTAAAGACTATCCGGTATTTCAGAGCAGCGGTACGCCAATATTGTCTTTAAAAGATGTCGATTTTCATAGAATATTGGCTATATATGATAGAATGTTTTTAGAAATTCGTGCAGATTACGATTATAAGTATGATTTGTTACGGAACCTGGTTTTTGAACTAATTCATGAAGCCTTAAAATTACAGCCGGCAAAACTTGAGAGTAATAAAACCGAATCTAAAGCTTCAGAAAGAATTACATCATTATTCATGGAACTACTAGAACGGCAGTTTCCTATTGAAAATCCACTTCAACAAATAAAATTAAAGAGTGCAGGTGAATTTGCGTATCACTTAAATATCCATGCAAATCATCTAAACCGGGTATTAAAGGAAACTACGGGAAAAACCACTTCCCTGCTTCTTAATGAACGCATTTCTTTGGAAGCAAGAGCACTTTTAAAACATACCAATTGGAATATTGCTGAAATTTCCTGGTGCCTGGGCTTCGAGGATCCTTCTTACTTTATCAAGTTCTTTAAAAAAGCATCAGATGCTACCCCTGGGAATTTTAGAAAATAGTTAATTAGAAATGGTAAGAAACCTACCATTTTTTTCAACCCGATAGGCTTTCATGGCGTAGTCGCCCTCGCCCTCTACCTGTTCTCCGGTAATAATATTATAAACATTGCCTTCGCAACTACAGGTGGCTTCTATTCCGTTCATCGTCATTCCCGGGCATGTTTGATCCGGTACATGATTAGGGTCGCTAAGTTCGTAAGCCAGGTACAGATCATCATTTACATTATAAACAACTACTCCGCCAATTCCAGCAAGGTCATCATAAATTGCAATTTGATTACCTGGGAAATTAAGTTGATTATATTGTGGAAAATCTAAATTTAACTGTAACCTAAAATTTACGTCTACCAGGTTAGGATTATTATTGCGCCCATCATCACTTGAGGAACAGCCTGAAATTAAAATGCTTATCAGGCAAAAAAATAAAAAATGCTTCATTTAATTTCTTTTTTTATCACAAACGTAAATTTCTTATATTTGTTAGAATCAATCCCATTATAGGTGGGATTTTTTTTATTAATAAACAATAATCTAATGATCATGCAACTTTCAAATAATAAGTTCGCAGTCAGACCGCGGGACTTTATACATCTCCTTTAGTTGAAAATTTATTGGTATTGCCAACAGGAAAATACTCCATGGCTAGCCTCTAAATAATAAAAAGGGTTTACCGGTTGATACCGCTTGGGCTCGCCTCGAGGTTCTTGATTCGATCGCCTTTTAATAGCTCATTAGATTAAAAACAATCATTAAAAACATATTATTTTTTTGGAAGAAGGCCTCTTAATAAAGGCCTTTACCAATTATAAAAACGACGAAGTTATGAGTAAAGTATCTTATTACACTGCAGAAGGACTAAAAAAATTAAGGGATGAATTAAATCACCTTAAAGATGTAGAGCGCCCAAGAGCTTCTGAAGCTATCGCAGAAGCCAGAGATAAAGGAGACTTAAGTGAAAATGCAGAATATGATGCTGCAAAAGAGGCGCAGGGACTTTTAGAGATGAAAATAGCAAAATTAGAAGAAGTGGTTGCGAACGCACGGGTTATTGATGAGTCGCAATTAGATACTTCTAAAGTTTTGATTCATTCTCATGTGAAAATTAAAAATCAGAATAATGGTGCTGAGGTTAAATATAAATTGGTGGCTCAGAGTGAAGCCGACTTAAAAACGGGAAAAATATCTGTAGACTCTCCTATTGGTAAAGGTCTGTTGGGTAAAAAGGTAGGTGAGGTTGCTGATATTGCAGTCCCAAGCGGTACTATGAAATTTGAAGTTTTAGAGATTTGGAGGGAGTAATTATCCTTAATCGCTTTTATGATTTATAAAAGTCCTTTTCTTAATCCTTTAACGGTCATTTGAGAAAAGGATTTTTAATTTTATAGCACTAATCAAAACAATCGATTATGGCCAGTTTATTTACGAAGATAGTTCAGGGAGAGATTCCTGCCTATAAAGTAGCAGAGGATAGCCAGTTTCTGGCATTTTTAGATATTCGTCCAAATTGTAAAGGGCATACGCTCTGTATTCCGAAGAAAGAAGTAGATTATATTTTTGATATGGAAGAACAGATGTATATGGAGCTAATGCGTTTTTCCAGAAAAGTGGCCCTTGCGCTAGAGAAAACAGTTTCATGTAAACGGGTAGGCGTTGCTGTAGTAGGGCTTGAGGTCCCACATACACACGTACATTTAATACCGCTTAATGATATGAGTGATATGAATTTTGCCAATCATTACGAAATGACTGATGATGAATTTAAGGAACTGGCAGAATCTATCCACGTAAACTTGTAAGTTTGGGAACCTTTAAGCTTGAATTAAAACTAAGGATAGACTGGAGCGACCTGGATATGTATCGCCATGTGAATAACCTAAGTTTTATGCGTTTTATGCAATCTGGCAGGGTGAACCTATGGGAAGCCACCGGGTTGCATAAAATGTATGCTGAAAAAAACAAAGGAGCTATGCTGGTTGCTACGCATTGCGATTTTAAAAAAGCCTTATATTACCCGGGGAGTGCCATTGTTAAGACCCGGATTGCTGAAGTAGGCAATAAAAGTTTTAAAATTGAGCATCATATTTTTGATGACCAAAACCAGCTTTGTGCTTTAGGAAATGATGTCTCTGTTTTTTACGATTTTAGTGAAAATAAAACCCTGCCAATTCCAGAAGATCTTCGGGAAATATTAAGCAGGTACTGAGCTTTTTTTAAGCATGATTTCAAAAGTAGTGCCTTCGCCAATTTCACTTTTAGCCACTCTAATACGGCCATCATGATATTCTTCTACAATGCGTTTCGCTAAGGATAAGCCAAGTCCCCAGCCACGTTTTTTGGTAGTTTGTCCGGGTTCAAAAATAATTTTGAATCGGTTTTTATCGATTCCTTTTCCCGTATCGTGAACATACACAAAAACCTGCTTATCATTTTGCCTGATTTCGATGGTGATTTTTCCTTTACCGCGCATCGCATCAATAGCGTTTTTTACCAGGTTTTCGATAGTCCAGCTGAATAACTGCGTATTTAGATTTACAATAATTTTTTCTCTGGGAACCTGTAAATTAAAATCGATAAGTTTAGAGCTTCTGGATTGTAAATACTGGTAACTTTGCCTGGTCGCTTCAACAAGATCGGTTTCTTCCAGAAGCGGTGCAGATCCAATTTTAGAAAAACGTTCGGTAATGGTTTGTAAACGCTGTATGTCTTTTTCCATCTCAACAATATAAGCGTCATTAACTTTTTCCTGCTTTAAAATTTCAGTCCACCCAATTAAAGAACTTAACGGCGTTCCTATCTGATGGGCCGTTTCTTTTGCCATTCCTGCCCATAATTTATTTTGCTCGCTGTTTTTGGTGGTGGTGTAAAAAAAGTAAATGACCCCTATAATCAAAAATCCAATGGTAACCAGTCCCAGCGGATAATATTTTAAACTATTTAATACAGGGGAATTTCCATAATATACCTTATGCGTCCTAAATCGGTCCAGATGCATAATTATAGGCTCGTTTTCAGCCTTCAGGCGATTAAGGTAATTTTCGGCTTTTTCAGGGGTGTCTATTTTTTCAGGATCGATAAAGTGAGAAGACACAATAGTTCCTTCCTCGTCGGTTTGCAAGGTGGGAATACTAGTATTGCTATTAAGAACATTAAGGATCAGCGGACTCAAATTCTCGTTACTGTTGGCGCGATCCAGTTCCAGCAGAGCTTCAGCCCAAATACTCATCTTGGTGCGCTCTTCATCTTTAAGGCGGTTAAAAAATATGGTGGTATTCCATAAAACCAGTACAATTACGGCTAATCCTGCAAATATGATAAACCAGCGGTTGTACTTTCGTTCGTCACTAAAATTCATAAAGAGTTCCTCTCTATTTTAAAAGGGGTTAAATATAAGCGTTTTAATGTGAATATTATTGTGTGGTCAATCTTTATATTCCACCTCCTAATTATTACCTTTGTGAAAAATCAACGCATGTTAAGTATAGATTCTAAGGAATCGCCTTCTGGCGCTCTTTACAGGTATTTAAGCGGGGCGGTAGGACCAAGACCTATTGCTTTTGCCAGTACTTTAGATGTGGAAGGAAGGCCAAATTTGGCTCCTTTTAGTTTTTTTAATGTATTTAGTGCTAATCCGCCAATTTTGGTGTTTTCTCCGGTGAGAAGGGGGAAAGATGGTAGTCTTAAACATACGCTCTTAAACCTTAAAACGGTTAAAGAATGTGTGATTAATATCGTTGATTATAAGATGGTGCAGCAAATGTCCTTAAGCAGCACTGATTATGCTGAAGGTGTAAATGAGTTTGAGAAATCCGGATTGAGCATGCAGCCATCAGATCTTGTAAAACCTTTTAGGGTGGCAGAATCTCCCGTTCAGTTTGAATGTAAAGTAAATGAAATTATCGAGCTGGGACAGGAAGGTGGCGCAGGAAATCTGGTAGTATGTGAAGTTATAAAAACACATATAAAAGAAGAGATTTTAGATGAAGAGGGCTATATAGATCAGGTAAAGATCGATCAGGTAGCCAGGATGGGCGGTAACTGGTACACCAGGGCTAAGGACGGCATGTTTGAAGTGCCAAAGCCGATTGCTACTTTAGGGATTGGTGTAGATGCTATTCCGCAGGAAATTCGACAGAGTGTTATTTTAACCGGTAATGATCTTGGTAAATTAGGGAATGTTGAAGAATTGCCGAGCTTGGAAGAATCGAAATTATACGTTTCTGAAGACGATTTATTTACCGAAATTATTGCCGCAAAAGAAACAGAAGCAATTCATAAACAGGCGCAATTATTGCTTGATAAAGGAAAGGTGATAGAAGCGTGGAAATTATTACTAGCAAATTATTAAACGAAGATGGAAGTACAAGGAAAGATTAAATTAATTGGAGACACCAAAACTTTTGGAAGTAACGGTTTTAGAAAGAGAGAATTGGTAGTCACTACAGAAGAGCAATATCCGCAGGATTTAATGATCGAGTTTGTTCAGGATAAAACAGATTTATTAAATACATATCAGGTGGGGCAACCGGTGAAAGTTGGGATTAACCTTCGTGGTAGAGAATGGGTAAGCCCACAAGGAGAAACCAAATATTTTAATTCTATCCAGGGATGGAGAATAGAAAATTTACAGCCATCACAACCAGGGGGGCAAAACGTACCACCACCAGAAGATCATTTTGAGCCTGCTCAGGATTTTAAAGATGAAGATTATGACGATCTTCCTTTCTAAACCTAGAATATAATTTTTTTGAAAAGCTTAGTACCTCTTTAGGGTGCTAAGCTTTTTTCTTTTTGTACATTTCTTAATCCTAAAACACTGTATGTTGCAAATTTTAAATCCATTTGAACCCTTTCCAGATATTAGATACACTTCAGATGATGGATTACTCGCTGTTGGAGGATCACTTACTGAAAGCCGATTAATGGAAGCGTATTCAAAAGGGATTTTTCCCTGGTACGATGAATCTCAGCCTATTTTATGGTGGTGCCCGGATCCCAGAATGGTTTTATTTCCACATAAATTAAAGGTTTCAAAGAGCATGAAACAGCTGTTTAAAAAAGAAGCGTTTAAAATTACCTATAACGAAGCATTTGAAACGGTAATAGAGAACTGTGCTAAAATCAAACGAAAAGGACAGCTAGGTACCTGGATCACGCCAGAAATGAAAGCCGCTTATATCGGTTTAAATAAAAAAGGAATCGCTCAATCTGTCGAGGTTTGGAAGGATGGTGAGATTGTAGGAGGCTTATATGGGATTTATCTAAAAAATAAAAAGCTTTTTTGTGGGGAGAGCATGTTTGCAAAAGTAAGCAATGCCTCTAAATACGGTTTTATAAGTATGGTAAGGAAACTTCAGGAAAACGGAGTAAAACTTATCGATTGCCAGGTGCATACAGATCATTTAGAAAGTCTTGGGGCAGAAGAAATTTCAAGAAAGGAGTTTTTGAAATTTTTGCAATAGCAATCAATTTTTTTCTTTACATTTCAGTTATCAATCAAAAATGTAAATGAAAAAGTTATTACTCCTTGTATTCAGTTTAGTTGTTTTAGGAGCCTGTTCTTCTAATAACGATGATGACGAATCAGAAGTTTTAGAACCTGCTGAAATTTCGGTCGAAGTAGACTATTTTAATTTTGAAATCGATACTGAAGCCAGAACTACTTTGATGGAATATCGAATGACTTTCTATAACGAGTCCGATTTTGATGTAGAAGGATATCCTCAGATTTATATTGGACAGGAAGGCGAAGACGATTTTAGTATGACTCATCAGCGTTATAACGGAGAAAACCCCTGTAATTATCTAAGCGCTAATAGTAGTTGTACGCAAGAATTTTCAGAGTTATCAACCTACGATGAAGCTGATCTGGAAGCCTGGTCTGGCGAGGTTCCCGTATTGACGCTTGAAGATATTCAATACCGAATCAAAAAAGAATACCGTTAAAGTTGGGAGCTATTGTGAAAGTTGCTTTACTTCCTCATAGCGAAAACACGAAACTTCGTGATCATTTACCATACCGGTAGCTTGCATATGCGCATAAACTACGGTCGATCCCACGAATTTGAATCCACGTTTTTTGAGGTCTTTACTTAGTTTATCACTAATTTCTGTAGTCGCCGGAGCTTCTTTGTAATTTTTTACTTTATTCTGTATTGGTGTATGATCTACAAAGCTCCAGATATACTGGTCAAAACTGCCAAATTCATCCTGAATTTTCATAAAAAGCTGCGCATTGGTAACCGCACTTCTCACTTTTAATTTATTCCTAATAATCCCCGGATCCTGGAGTAATTCCTGAATTTTATCTTCAGAATATTTCGCTACTTTTTTATAATCAAAATCATCAAATGCCTTTCTGAAGTTTTCGCGTTTTCGTAAAATGGTGATCCAGCTTAAGCCTGCCTGAAAAGTCTCCAGGATTAGAAACTCAAATAATTTTTGTTCGTCATGAACCGGTACGCCCCATTCTTCATCATGATAGGTTTCATATAATTCGTCGCCTAAACACCAGCCGCATCTATGTTTTTGAGTCATAATTTTAAGGTTTAAATTTATAGGTAATAGTTCCAGGTTGATTGTTTCTTCCCGATAGCTCACTAAAAACCGCTTCAGAAGCATAAAGCAGCGCATTTTCTACCAAGCATTTGTTATCAGTAGAAGAACTGGCTTCATTAAAAGATGTGGCTATAACACGGCCACTTTCGTTCACTTTGATATTGATGACTATTTTACCAGAAATACTACAGGTATAAATAGGATTAGGAATGTTTACGGCCGTTCTTCCCTTTAAATTAAAAGAAATAGAACTGTTCTTTAGGCTACCACGCTTAGTAGAGGTGGCAGTATTCGAATTATCACCATCAGATCGCTTTTGTGCTTTTGTGCCAGATTTTCCTGTGGCATAATCTCCAGAAGAAGTGCTTTCGCTGTTTTCTGAGGTTTCGGTTTTTGAAGCCGAATTTTTCTGGAAAATATCGTTCAACTTTTTATCGAAATTCGCTTCCCTGGCTTTATTATTTTGATCAAAAGCACGATGTGTTTGTGGTTTAGAATTTGTTTGCTCTGCTGTTTTTTCAGGTTCTTTTTGCTCTTCTTCTTGTTGTAAAGCCTGGGTGAAAGAATCCAGATCGACCAAAAATTCCTGGCTTTTCCTTGCGCTACTTCCCAAATGCCAGTTGTATAGCCCTAAAAACAATACTAAAAATACCAAAGTGGTTAAGAGTAAGGCTTTATGTTTTTCTATAAACTGCATGCGTTATAAACCGTGATCGTTATTTGTAATTTTGCATGGAAGTTAGCATTTTTTAAAGTTTATATTCCAATAGCTTAGTTAAGAGTTTTATTTAAATTGTATTTATGGTAAAACTTATTTAGCAGGTCTTGTGTAAATTAAACCATATTTTATAAAATTTTAAAATATAGTAGCGATATGCATTGGTAATTTAATATTTTGCGTATTATTTAACCAATTCATCAATCAATAAAATGAAAAAAATTTTACTCTTATTTTTTGTGTGTACTTCCTCGATTATTAATGCTCAGCAAGAGCAGGATTCAGATGAAACCAAGCAGGAATTAAAACTCAATTTAGCCATGTCTATTGCCGGTGTTCCAGAGCTTACTTATGAATACTTTTTGGAAGATAACAGTAGTGTTGGTGCTTCGATAGCAATAGGTTTAGACAACGCAGAGGATATGTCATTACGTTTTATTTTGAGTCCGTATTATCGTTTGTTTTTTGGTAAGAAAAAGAATGCCGGTTTTTTTATCGAAGCTAATTCGGCAATTGCAACTTACCGCGATATTTATAATCGCTATGAATATTATTATGATGACAATGGGGAGTATAGGGAAGACAGCATAAGTGTGTACGACAAAAAAACAACGAATTTTGGTTTAGGGGCGGCTGTAGGATTTAAATTACTAACCCGTAATAATTATATAGGCGAAATTTATGCCGGTGCCGGTAGGTTGTTTGGTGATAGTAACGATATTGAAGTTTACCCGCGTGTAGGAATTACTATAGGTAAGCGTTTTTAAGCACCTGAAACAGGTCTTGGTAATTGCTTTTCAAAATCATCAAGGCCTAAACTGTTTTCTATAGAAAAATCACCAATTTTTGTTCTTCTTAATGAAGAAAGGTGCGCACCGCTATTCAATTTTTTTCCGAAATCGTGGGCAAGACTTCTTATGTAAGTCCCTTTACTACAAACTACTTTAAAGTTAATATCTGGAAAGTCTGAAGCATCAGTTTCAAATTCTTTAATACTTATGGTTCTTGGTTTTATTTCAACCTCCTCTCCTTTACGGGCATATTCATAAAGTCGTTTTCCGTCTTTTTTTAATGCAGAAAATACCGGAGGCAATTGTTCAATATCGCCAATAAAACTTTTTGTAGTTTCTGCTATATTTTCTTCGGTAATGTGATCTATGGGGAACGTTTCGTCGATTTCGGTTTCCAGGTCGTAAGAAGCTGTGGTGGAACCAAGGCAAAAAGTACCGGTATATTCTTTAATTTGGCCCTGAAGTTCGGGTATTCTTTTAGTGAATTTCCCCGTGCAAATAATTAAAAGTCCTGTTGCTAAAGGATCCAAAGTTCCTGCATGGCCTACTTTAATCTTTTTAATATCACAGCTTTTGCGAATCATCCATCGTACTTTATTCACTAACTGAAAAGACGTCCAGTTTAAGGGCTTGTCAAAAAGTAAGATTTGCCCTGTTTTAAATTCTTCTGCAGTAATAATTGGATGATCCATATATTAAAATCTATTTAAAGCTTCAAACTTAAATACAAATTTAGGATCGTGGGTAATGATTTTAGTTTTTGTTGAAAATTTAAGTCGTTTCAGCTATAGGTTCAGAATAAATTAAGCAAAATACCCAAAGGCAATGGCAAAGATTCCTACGATAAAGCAGTAAATGGAGAAATAAGAAAGTTTACTTTTTCGTACTAAAGATATCATCCAGGTGCAGGCAACAAGGCCGGATAAAAATGCAGCCACAAAACCTATAATAAGATGAGAACCGCCAACCGATTCTTCAGTAATGTTACCATCTAATAGGTCTTTAGCGATTTTACCAAATATTAGCGGCACTACCATTAAAAATGAAAAACGTGCTGCTTTGGTTTTATCGTTGCCTAAAAGTACAGAAGTCGAAATGGTAGAACCGCTTCGTGAAATTCCCGGTAGCATAGCGATGGCTTGTGCAACACCAATTACAAAAGCGTTCATAAAAGATACTGGTTTACCAGTATCTTTTGCTTTATCTGCCAGCCATAGTAAAAGAGCGGTAATGATGAGCATAAAACCAACAAAAATTACGCTTCCGCCAAAAAGTTCTTCTAAATAATCTTCGAAGAAAACACCAATAAGGGCAGCCGGAATCATAGAGATAATAATCTTAGCTGAAAATTGAGTTTCTTCGTTCCATTTAAACTGAAAAAGACCTTTAAAAATATTAAATATATCTTTTCTAAAAACGACAATAGTACTTAAAGCCGTAGCAAAATGAAGTACAACGGTAAACATCATAGATTCTTCGGGAAGACTGCTATCTCCTAAGATAGCTTTTCCTAATTCTAAATGTCCGCTGGAAGAAACGGGTAAAAATTCAGTTAATCCCTGAATTATTCCCAGGATGATGGCGTCTAAAGTATCCAAATTCTATTTTTTGTTTGGGTTTACTAAAATCGCATAAACCTGAATGCCAAAACCAATTAAAACAATGGTTGGGGCAAGGCGAATGCGCTGAAAATTATAAACAGCTTCATTAAATTCATTAGGATCGTCGCTACCGCCACCTGCCATCAAAATAAATCCTAAAGCGATTACTGCCAGACCGATAAACATGAATTTGTAATTCTTTTTACCGAATACAAAATTTTTATCCTGTTGTTGGGGTTTGGTGTTATTGCTCATGTTATATGATTTTAGCTTTAATAGTAAAGCTCATCTGTTTTTAAATTTAGAAATCTGGTGGTAGCGAAAAATGTACTTAACCAGGTGATAATAATCCCGGTTAGAAAAACACCGCCAAACAAAGCTAATATAATCTTTTTATCGGCAAGCAGGTTTAGCTCGGCAAAACTATTGTTTAGATAGTAAATTACTGCTGCCATACCTATAAGGGCTACTATGGCACCAATCATTCCTAATTTTACACTATTCCAGATAAATGGACGGCGAATAAAGCCTTTAGTGGCGCCCACCATTTGCATTGTTTTTATAGTAAATCGCTTAGAGTAAACCGATAGCCTTATAGAGCTGTTTATTAGTAAAACCGCTATAAACGTAAATAAAGCGCTAACGATCAACACCCAAAAACTAATTTTCTTAAGATTGTTATTCAGTAATGAAATTAAAGGCTTATCATAAGAAACTTCGTCTACGGCACTATTTTCTGAAAGTTTGGCGGCAATTTCTTCTACTTTTTCTGAAGAAACAAAATCGGCATTCATATACACATCTATAGAGTTTTGGAGCGGATTATAATCCAGAAATTCCATAAAATCTTCACCAATGGCTTCTTTGGTTTGCTTTGCAGCTTCTTCCTTAGACACAAAAGTTACCGATCTTGTATACGAAGCAGTGTCTAAACTTTTGGTAAGATTCTGCATGGCCTCTTCTTTGGCATCATCATTAAAATAAACGGTGATTGCAATTTGTTCCTTAAAATGATCGGCTACTTTTTTGGTATTTAATACCAGTAAGCCCAACATTCCCAGTAGAAACAGTACCAGTGCGATACTTAGCACTACAGAGAAGTACGATGAAATTAAACGTCGCTTTTGATATCGTTCAAAAGATGTGCTCATAAACAGCTACCAATTTTTTGTAAAAATAATAAAGTAAACGGTTTCAAGACTTTCTTAACGTCCAAACTTTATTAATTATTCTGAAAAGCGTAAATTTGAGGTATAATCAATCAATTTTTGTGAAAATGCTATTAAAATATCCAATCTTAATAGCTAAATAAAGCTGAAAAAGAAAAATGATAAAAATTCTAGTTTACGGAACCGGCGGGGTAGGTGGTTACTTTGGCGGTAGGCTTGCGCAGGCAGGTCACGACGTTACCTTTATGGCCAGAAATGAAAGTTTAAAAGCCATAAAGGAAAACGGATTAATAGTTAAAAGTGTAAATGGTGATTTTACAGTAAATCCTGCAAAAGCAACCGATGATATTAGTGAAATTGAATCGCCAGATTTGGTGATTTTTGGCTTAAAATCCTGGCAAATAAAAGATGCCGCAAAACATCTAAAATCGATAATTACTGTAGAAACTATGGTGTTGCCACTGCAAAATGGCGCCGATAATATGGAAAAGCTTCAGGAAGTATTGCCTAAAAAGAATGTTTTAGCTGGTTTTTGCCGAATTTACAGTAAAAAGGAAGCTCCGGGAGTGATTAATCACTTCCAATTTGATCCTGAAATCATTTTTGGGGAACTAGATAACGAAAAATCTGAGCGTGTTTTAAAATTGAAGGAAATTTTCAACAATTCTGGCTTTAAAGGAATTGTTCCAGATGATATTCATAAAGCGATTTGGAAGAAATTCAGTTTTATTGCCACCGTTAGCGGTTTGGGAGGTTTAACCCGAGTAAGTATTGGCAAAATGTGGCAGGACGATTATTTGCAGGGTATTTTAAAGAAAACCGGACTCGAAATTCAGGCGATAGCGCAGGCAAAAGGAGTAGATTTTAATGATGAAGATGTAGCGCAGTTATTTCAGTTTATCGGTAACCAGGGAATGACGGCTACTGCTTCTACACAGCGGGATATTATGGAGGGGCGACCTTCAGAATTAGAAAATTTCAACGGCTATATTGTAGAACAAGGCAAGAAATTAGGAATCGAAACTCCGGTGAACGAATTTATTTATCGCGCATTGTTACCGATGGAAAAGGAAGCGAGAAGGAGTTAGGTCGCTTTGCTTTTAGAGGTTAGAATTCAGAATTGGAATGAGGAGTCAAGAATCAGGAAACAAGAGTGGTGATGTTGAATTTTGAATTGATTATGAACTATCGAATGTTGTTTATGATCTGCCGCGGTCAGTTGGAGTGAATGGCTTATTTTTCAGGTAATTGTGTGCTGTTATTTCGACCCTGCCTCGCCGGCAGGCAGGTGAAGCGTAGCGAAATGGAGAAATCTAAAAGCTGATAGTTAAGCGCTGACAGCGAATCAAACGGCAACCTATTTCCATTCTTAATTGCTCCCAACTGGTTTAAAATTGTAAATTTGCAGCGATTGTTAACAATTGATAATTACGGAATTCAGGAAATTACCTTAAGAAAAGCCCATAAAACTTTTATTAGAAGATTTTTTTATTGCGAGGCTGGTCTTAAGTATTTAATCTCGATTATCGAGTTCCGATTAAAATAAAGTCCGTTTAGGACGTTCAGAAATAGAAAGAAAATGAACTACAACTTCAACGACATTGAAGCCAACTGGCAAAAGTATTGGGCAGAAAACCAGACTTTTAAAGCATTAAACTCCTCAGGGAAACCAAAGTATTATGTGCTGGATATGTTTCCTTATCCATCGGGCGCCGGTTTACATGTGGGGCATCCGCTAGGTTATATTGCCAGTGATATTTATGCACGCTATAAACGCCATAAAGGTTTTAATGTATTACATCCACAAGGTTACGATAGTTTTGGACTGCCGGCTGAGCAATATGCCATTCAAACCGGGCAACATCCTGCAATTACGACTAAGGAGAATATTGCAAGATATCGTGAGCAATTAGATAAAATTGGGTTTAGTTTCGATTGGAGTAGAGAAGTGCGTACCAGTAATCCCGAGTATTACAAATGGACGCAATGGATTTTTAGTGAGTTATTTGAATCCTGGTACGATTTAGAAGCTAATAAATCAAGAGCGATTTCTGAACTTGAAGCAATTTTTGCTTCCGAAGGGAATACACGGGTAAAAGCTGCTTGTGATGATGCTATCGAAGATTTTTCATCAGAGGAGTGGAATAAGTTTTCTTCTGAAGAAAAACAACGAGTTTTACTAAAGTACCGATTAACTTACTTAGCTGAAACCGAAGTAAACTGGTGTCCACAATTGGGAACGGTGTTGGCCAACGATGAGATTGTAAACGGCGTTTCAGAACGTGGCGGTTATCCGGTAATCCGTAAGAAAATGACCCAGTGGAGCATGCGAATTTCTGCTTTTGCAGAGCGTTTGCTTAAGGGCTTGGAAGAGCTGGACTGGACTGACAGTTTAAAGGAAAGTCAGCGTAACTGGATCGGGAAATCGGTTGGAGCTATAGTAGAGTTCCCCATCCTATCCTTCCCCAAAGGGGAAGAGAAAGCAAAACACGGTTATATGACGGGAGGCAATAACTCCCATCTTCTAATTGAAAAGGCAAAAGAAAATAGAAACAATCCAACCGAAGCAGAAGCTGCGCTATGGTCTCAACTTAGGAATAAGCAACTGGACGGCTATAAATTTAGGCAACAGCACTTAATAGGTGATTTTATTGTAGATTTTGTTTGTCTTTCAAAGAAATTAGTGATTGAGGTCGATGGCGGAATTCATAAGGAGACTAAAGAATATGATGAAGAGCGAACAAAAATTCTTGCAGACAGAGGTTTCGAAGTTTTAAGATTTAAAAATGAGGAAGTTTTAGGTGATATTGATGTTATTCTTGAACAAGTCAGTAATAATTTAGCACAATTAAAGGATTATTCAGATCAGGAAAACGAAAGCAATATTCCCCCTTCGGGGGCTAGGGGGATTAAGGTGTTCACCACTAGACCAGATACGATTTTTGGAGTGACGTTTATGACGCTTGCACCAGAACATGAGTTAGTAAAAGAAATAACTACTGATGCGCAGCGTGAAGAAGTAGAGGCTTATATTGAAGCGACTGCAAAACGGAGTGAGCGTGAGCGAATGGCCGATGTAAAAACGATTTCCGGAGCTTTTACCGGTGCGTACGCAGAGCATCCGTTTACTAAAGAACCAGTGCCAATTTGGATCGGTGATTATGTGTTGGCAGGTTACGGAACGGGAGCAGTAATGGCAGTGCCATGCGGAGATCAACGGGATTATGATTTTGCAAAGCATTTTGAAATCCCTATAAAAGATATTTTTGAAAATGCCGATATTTCTGAAGAGGCCCATAGTGGTAAAGAAGGAACGGTAATCGCTAATTCTGATTTTTTAAGTGGATTAGAATACAAAGAAGCGCTACAAAAAGCCATTCTTAAGTTAGAAGAAATAGGTGCAGGCTACGGTAAAACCAATTATCGTTTAAGAGATGCCGTATTTTCTCGTCAGCGGTATTGGGGGGAACCATTCCCGGTATACTATGTAAATGGCTTACCCCAAATCATCGATGTAGCGCATTTGCCATTGCATTTACCTGAAGTTGAAAAATATTTGCCAACCGAAACCGGTGAACCGCCATTAGGGAATGCGATCAATTGGGCCTGGGATACTGCAGCCAATAAAGTGGTGAGTAATGATAAGATTGATGATGAAACGATATTTCCTTTAGAGCTGAATACCATGCCGGGTTGGGCGGGTAGTAGCTGGTATTTGTTCCGTTATATGGATGCCGGAAACGATGAGGTTTTTGCCTCTGAAGCGGCATTAGATTATTGGGAAAATGTAGATCTATACATCGGTGGAAGCGAGCATGCCACCGGGCATTTATTATATTCCAGATTCTGGACCAAATTCTTAAAAGATCGCGGATATCTAAAGGTAGAAGAGCCTTTTAAAAAGCTGATCAACCAGGGAATGATTTTAGGAACAAGTGCTTTTGTGTATCGCCTTGAAGGAGAAAACAAATTTGTTTCTAAAAATCTTAGTGAAGGAAAATCGGTACAGGCTATTCACGCTCCGGTAGAATATGTAAATGCTTCTGATGAATTAGATGTTGAAGCTTTTAAAAACTGGAGGCCGGAATTTAAGGAAGCGGAATTTCTTACTGAAGAAAGCGGAGCTTATATTGTAGGTCGTGAGGTTGAAAAAATGTCGAAGTCCAAATACAATGTAGTGAATCCAGATGATATTTGTGAAGATTACGGCGCAGATACATTACGCATGTACGAAATGTTTCTTGGGCCTATCGATCAGGCAAAACCCTGGAATACCGCCGGAATTACCGGGGTACATAATTTTTTGAAGAAACTTTGGAAGTTATATTTCAAAAACGATCAATTTGAGGTTTCCGAGGAAAAAGCTTCGGCAGATTCTTTAAAAACACTGCATAAAACCATTAAAAAAGTAACCGAAGATATCGAGAATTTCAGTTTTAACACCTCGGTTTCTACGTTTATGATTTGTGTAAACGAATTGAACGCGCAAAAATGTAATAGTCGCGAAGTTCTAGAACCTTTAGCAGTTTTAATAGCGCCGTATGCTCCACATATTGCTGAAGAATTATGGAGTAAGCTTGGACATTCCGAATCCATTTCAACCGCTACCTATCCAGAGTTTGAAGAGAAATTTTTAGTAGAAAGCACTAAAAATTATCCCATTTCATTTAACGGTAAAATGCGTTTTACGATGGAGTTACCAATGGATATGAGTAAAGATGACATTGAAAAAACGGTAATGGCAGACGAGCGTACGCAAAAACAATTAAACGGTAGAACACCTAAAAAAGTGATTGTGGTACCAGGTAAGATTGTAAATATTGTAGGGTAGTTTTAGCTAAAGTGCTTATCAATTAATACATACAAACCTCACAGGTTATCCCGTATGGCTATCGGGACTGTGAGGTTTTTTATTTATCCGTCTCATTTAAAAGTTTGACATTCTAATCTATAGCTCTTTAGAGGCGTTCTTATTGATATGAAGTTAAATTTTAGGAGATTTCTCGACTCGTACCTCGCTCGGAATGACCAATCGTTTTCTCGAATAATTGAGTTGAAAAAATATAGAATTTGTATTAGAAAGCTGAGTGATGAGCAATAATTAGTAAATAGTAGTCATTTCGAGCGCAACGAAGTGAAGTCGAGAAATCTAAATATAATTATTGTTTTTCCATAGCAGGAAGGTTGCAAAACTCAAGATTTTAAGTCACGATTCTTTATTCATTTTTGTTTCCAAATCAGCACATTTAAGCATTATTAAATTATCACATTCCCAAATAGTCTATGTTCTAACTTCTTAGAGCGAGGCGATTTAAAATCTAACATCTAAGCACTTCTCGATACAATTTCTCGTGCCTCGAAATCACTCGAAGTGACAATAAATTTTTAAAAAGGAACTTCAAAATATAACATTCGGCATTCAAAATATTCCTCTGGTCTTCTTTGCGATTTTTCTCTTGATAATAAAGACTAATTAGTCTATTATCAAATTACCGCATCTTCAAATTTTCTAGTCTGTATTCTAAAATTTAGCAGCGAAGCATTCTGGTCTCAGTATACTGTTTACAGCGTTCAGCCATTCAATCAAAAAGGATTCAAGGTTTTATATTTAAAATATTTAATCTTGATTCCTGATTCTTAACTCTTGAATCTCTTTTCTATACTCCAAAAGCGCAGCGGTCTAAACTCTAATCTAAATACAGGTCAATAAGTCCTTCAGGAGTAATAAGATGGATGGTTTTGTTGGGCTTGTCGATTTCTTCGATAAATTCATCATTCATGGGAATAAGAATCTCTTTATCATCTTTCTTGATTTCGAACAATGCCTGGGCTGTGCTATCGTTTATTGAGGTGATTTCTCCAATATCGCCATGAGTCGCATCCATCACTTTAAAGCCAATAATTTCGTGGTAATAAAACTGGTCGTCATCCAGTTCAGGGAGTAGGGTAAGTGGAAGATAAAGCTCACAACCAATCATATCTTCTGCATCATCTTCAGAGTCGATATCTTCAATTTTTGCACGGAGTAAGGTGCTTTTGTGCAGGGAGGTTTTTTCAAAGAAAAATGGAACCAGATTGTTGTTATATTCAACAAAAACTGATTCCATTTCTGTGTACAATTCAGGTTCGTCTGTATCTAATTTGATCAGCACTTCCCCCTTAAAGCTAAACTTGCTAACGATTTTACCTAAGTAGAAACATTCTTCTTTAGTCATCGCCAGCTATGAAATTAACCTTGTTTTTCTTCAGTTTTAGCTTCTTCTGCAGTTGCTTCGTCTACTTCTTTTTCAACATTAGCTTCTGGCTCGCCTTCTTCAGTAACAGCAGCAGCTTCTGCAGCGGCAGCTTCACGTTTAGCGTTTACTTCTTTCTCTGCAGCTAAAGCTTTATCTTTTGCTTCTTGCTCTGCTTTAGAAAGGTTTTCTTTTTTGTCGTTGATCTTGCCTTCTTTTTCCTCTAGCCAAGCCTGGAATTTCTTCTCAGCTTCTTCTTCGGTTAAAGCGCCTTTTCTAACTCCAACGGCAAGGTGTTTCTTTAATAAAGCACCTTTGTAAGAAAGAATAGCACGAGCTGTATCTGTTGGCTGTGCACCATTCTGTAACCATTTTACGGCTCCATCTACATCTAACTCTATAGTAGCAGGGTTAGTGTTTGGATTGTAGATTCCTAATTTATCTAGGAATTTACCATCTCTTTTAGCACGCGCATCTGCGGCTACGATCCAATAAAAAGGTTTTCCTTTTTTACCGTGTCTTTGTAATCTGATTTTTACAGGCATAAAAATTAATTTATGGGGTTCCCGACCCCTATTATTAATAAGGCTGCAAAGATACTACATTTTTCTAATTTACAAGAGGTTGGCTAAAAAATATTATGGTAGAGTAAAAACTGAGATTTTTATTTATGAGATACTAAAAAATTGGGAATAAAATTTGGGAATAAATATAGATGCAATTTAGACTATAAGTTAAAAGCAGTTAATTAGTGCTAAACCCTGTTAAATAGGTTGTTGCAGCCATAAATGCATCGTAATTTTATACTGGTTATGAAAGAAAAAGAAAATGTTATGAAATATTCAGAAGAGGTTGCAGAGAAGCTAAATGAGCTGTTAGAAAAAAACTATGATGCAGAGAAGGGATATAAATTTGCAGCAGAGCATATAAAAAGTGAGAACCTGAAAGCTTTTTTTTCTGAGCGAGCCAAGGAACGATATGATTTTGGACATGAGCTAAAAGCTGAAATTCGAAATTTTGGTGAAAATCCTGATAAAGGCAGTAGCCTTGCAGCAGATGCCCATCGTACATGGATGAATCTGAAAACCACCTTGTCTGGCAATAAAGAAGAAGCAGTTTTAGAAGAAGCGGTAAGAGGCGAAAAAATTGCTGTAGAAGAGTATGAAAAGATTCTAAAGGATACCAGCATTCCGCCTTCTACTCAAAATGTACTGTTAAAACAGAAAAATGCGATTGTAGCTTCTTTAAATGAAGTGAAATCTTTAGAGCATCAATACGACTAATTAAAAAATTGCCTGAAAAAGAAAATAGATTAAGATGCGGATAGATGTTTGATTGAAGTAGTAGTAGTTTTAATGTTCGTATCACAAGCCTCACGGAAAAGGAGTTTAGCTTCAATTACCGTGAGGTTTTTTATCCTGTTAAGAAATAGGTGTAGGTTATAATGGAATGGTTAGAATAAGCTTAATAGTCATGTCACGCAACTTAAGAAAGTTCAGTATATTTAATAAAATACATTATTGACTTTTTATTAGGAAAGAAAATTTACAATAGCGCAGATGTTTTTTTAAAACACTTTATGTATTAAATAGGCCCTCTAAATACGTATTTAGAGGGCCTATTTAATAAGATTAAAAAATCTTATTAATTGTAACAGTCATAAAGGTTATCACCGTAAATATCCCATTTTGGATCATTAGGATTTTGATAATATTGTTCTTTAGTTGGGAAATAACCTCCCTCTATTGTCTTTAATTCACTTTTAGATAATGCTTGTCCGATTTTTAAGTCTTTAATACTCATGATATAAATTTAAATAGGTTATGCTTAAACTTATAAATTACTTAAGCAATTGCAGTTCATTAAATGTTAATTAACCTTTAGGGCTTTGGTTTTATACTATAGTATATTTCTATTTTCTTTGAATGTTAGTCTTCTCAGACGAACTGCAAGGCTACGGTGTGAACTGCAAAATCAATGGTTAATAACTGATTAAAATTAGACTTTTTCTCAGCTTAAATTATGCTTAGTTTTGCAAGATAAGATGTTGCTGAACTGCCCTTTTTCTTCATTGCAGGGTACTAAACTAAAAGCTGATGTATTTAATTTTTGATACCGAAACCACCGGATTGCCAAAGCGTTGGGATGCGCCTTTAACCGATTCTGATAACTGGCCACGATGTATACAGATCGCATGGCAGTTACATGATGAGATGGGGAATCTTATAGAGCATCAGGATTACCTGGTAAGACCGGAAGGTTTTGATATTCCTTATGATGCTGAGCGTGTACACGGAATTTCAACCGACCTGGCCCGGGAAGAAGGGATTTCACTGGAAGAAATGCTAGAGAAGTTCAACGAAGCTTTGGGGAAAACCAAATTTATCGTTGGGCAAAATCTTGGTTTTGATGTGAATATTATGGGAGCCGAGCTGCATCGTGCCGGGATGGATAGCCAATTACTGGAACTTCCCGTTTTGGATACCTGTACAGAAACAACGGCAGAGATGTGTAGAATTCCCGGTGGTCGTGGGGGAAAATTTAAACTGCCCACGCTTACCGAGTTACACGAATATCTTTTTGATGAGCCTTTTGGCGAAGCACACAATGCAACGGCCGATGTTGAGGCTACAACACGCTGCTTTCTGGAACTGGTTAGAAAAAGATCCTATTCTGCAGAGGAATTAAAAACCGCTCCCGGTTATTTTGAAGATTATATTGAAGCTAATCCAGAGCCGTTTCAGCCCATTGGTTTAAAACATATAAATCTAAAGAAAGCTTCTGAAGCAATTCGAAAAAGGTTGGAGAAATTACAACCAACCGATGAGATCACTACAGAAGAGATTGAGGAAAACCTTGAAAAATTAGATGAGGTTCCTTTTGCTCATCTTCATAATCATTCGCAATTCTCGGTATTACAGTCCACCATAAGTATTGCCGATCTTGTAAATGCCGCAGGCGAGCAAAATATGCCGGCAGTAGCGCTTACCGATCATGCCAATATGATGGGGGCCTTTCATTTTGTAAAAGAAGTTGGTGCCTATAATAAGAATGTTCAGGCTAAAAATGAAGAAGCCGAAGCAAACGGCGAGCCGGCACAGGCCAAAGAATTAAAAGCAATTATTGGTTGTGAGTTTTTTGTTTGCGAAAATCACACCGATAAATCCAGAAAAGACAACGGTTACCAGGTGGTGATGTTGGCCAAAAACAAAAAAGGCTATCACAATCTGGCCAAAATGTCGTCAAAAGCCTATACCGATGGATTCTATTATGTGCCCAGAATCGATAAAGAGGTTGTAAAGCAGTATAAAGAAGATGTGATTGTACTTACCGGTAACCTGTATGGGGAAGTGCCCAGTAAGATTTTAAATGTTGGTGAAAAGCAAGCTGAAGAAGCCTTGCTATGGTGGAAAGAAGAGTTTGGCGATGATCTGTATATCGAGATCATGCGCCATAATCAGGAAGACGAAAATCGCGTAAACCAGGTATTGATTGAGTTTTCCAAAAAACATGATATAAAATTAATCGCCACCAATAATACCTATTACTGGAAAAAAGACGATGCCAATGCGCACGATATTTTATTGTGTGTAAAAGATGGTGAAAAGCAGGCAACCCCAATTGGTCGTGGTAGGGGCTATCGTTATGGCCTACCAAACCAGGAATATTATTTTAAGACGGCAGAAGAGATGAAAAATCTCTTTAAAGATCTGCCTGATGCGATATCGAATATTAAAGAAATTGTAGATAAAATCGAGCCTTTTGAATTGGCTCGTGATGTACTGCTTCCCGCGTTTACCATTCCTGAAGAATTTTTAGTCGAAGAAGATAAAGTTGATGGTGGTAAGCGAGGCGAAAATGCCTATTTAAAACATATTACTTTTAGAGGGGCTGAAGATCGCTATGGCGAGATCACTCCAGATATTAAAGAACGACTTGATTTTGAGCTTTCCGTAATCGAAAATACCGGATATCCGGGTTATTTCTTAATTGTTGAAGATTTTATTCGGGAAGCCAGGAATTTGGATGTTTCGGTGGGGCCGGGAAGGGGTTCTGCTGCCGGCAGTGCAGTAGCCTATTGTTTAGGAATTACCAATATAGACCCTATTAAGTACGATTTGCTTTTTGAGCGTTTCTTAAATCCGGATCGTGTGAGTATGCCCGATATTGATATCGATTTTGATGATGAAGGGCGTAGCCGGGTTATGGATTATGTAATTGGTAAATATGGCGCCAATCAGGTGGCGCAGATTATCACTTATGGCACCATGGCCGCAAAATCTTCGATTCGGGATACCGCCAGGGTTTTGGATTTGCCGCTTAGTGATGCCGATAGGATTGCCAAGCTGATTCCTAATACCAAGTTAGGGAAGATCTTCGGGATGGATGAAAAGGCCCTAAAGGCGAAATTCCGAAGTGAAGAAGTAGATAGTATCAACGAACTTTTAAATATTGCCGAAGGGGATGATCTTGAAGCACAAACCGTAAACCAGGCCCGTGTTTTAGAAGGATCGGTAAGAAATACCGGGATTCATGCCTGTGGGGTAATTATTACGCCCAGTGATATTACCAATTATGTGCCGGTTTCGGTAGCAAAGGATTCCGATTTATATGTAACGCAGTTTGATAACTCGGTTGTAGAAAGTGCCGGACTGCTAAAAATGGACTTTCTGGGGTTAAAAACATTAACCCTGATCAAGGATACCATCAAAATCGTTAAAGGCAGACACAATATTGACCTTGTTCCTGATGAGTTTCCGCTGGATGATGAAGAGACCTATAAACTTTTCCAACGTGGGGAAACGGTAGGGATATTTCAGTATGAATCTCCCGGAATGCAGAAACACATGCAGGCCTTAAAACCAACGGTTTTTGACGATTTAATTGCGATGAACGCGTTGTATCGTCCCGGACCGATGGAGTATATTCCAAGCTTTATTGCCAGAAAGCATGGGGACGAGGAGATTAGCTATGACCTTCCGGATATGGAAGAATATCTAAAAGAGACGTACGGAATTACGGTCTATCAGGAGCAGGTGATGTTACTCTCGCAAAAACTGGCTGGGTTTACCAAAGGTGAAGCCGATATGCTTCGTAAAGCGATGGGTAAAAAATTAGTAGCCCTTTTAGCGCAATTAAAACCGAAATTTATTGGAGGTGGGGAAGCTAAAGGACATCCTACTGAAGTTTTAGAGAAAATCTGGAAAGACTGGGAAGCTTTTGCTTCGTATGCATTTAACAAGTCGCATTCTACCTGTTATGCCTGGATTGCTTACCAAACCGCTTATTTAAAGGCACATTATCCTGCGGAATATATGGCGGCAGTATTATCCAATAATATGAATGATATTAAGCAGGTGACCTTCTTTATGGAAGAGTGTAAGCGAATGAAGCTTAATGTACTTGGTCCAGATGTAAATGAATCTTACTATAAATTCTCGGTAAATAAAGATTATGCGGTTCGGTTTGGAATGGGAGCGATTAAAGGGGTTGGTGCCGGTGCGGTAGCCACGATCGTAGAAAACCGAAAAGGGGAAGCCGGGCCATACCGTTCGATATTCGATATGGCTAAGCGTATCGATTTAAGAGCTGCGAATAAAAAAGCTTTTGAGAACCTTGCCCTGGCAGGAGGTTTTGATTGTTTTAAAGAAACCCACCGGGCGCAATATTTTCATGATGAAGGAGATGGTATGAGCTTCCTGGAGAAAGTGGTGAAATTTGCAGCTAAATTTCAGGAAAATGAGAATTCATCTCAGGTTAGTTTATTTGGTGAAGCCAGCGAAGTTCAAATTCCGGAGCCCAGTGTGCCACCCTGCGAAGAATGGGGAACGATGGAGAAATTACGACGGGAGAAAGAAGTGGTAGGGATTTATATTTCCGGGCACCCGCTAGATGATTTTAAGAAAGAAATCCAGTATTTCTGTAACGGTAGTTTATCAGATTTTAGAGCGCTTGAAAAAGTGGTAAATCGTGAGATCTCTTTTGGTGGGGTTATTAGTGATGTGCAACACAGGATGTCTAAAATGGGAAAAGGCTGGGCGATGTTTACGGTAGAAGATTATAACGAATCTTACGAATTTAGAATGTTTGGGGAAGAGTATCTTAAAAACCGGCATTTTTTAGTGCCTAATTCATTCGTGCATATTAAAGCTTTTATCAAAGAAGGCTGGACCAATAAAGATACGGGCAAAAAAGGAGAACCCAGGATTCAGTTTAATAGTTTCCAGTTGTTGCATGATATCATGGATACTTATGCCAAAAAACTTACGATTCAATTAGATATCAACGAACTCAAGGACGAGAAAATCGAGGTTTTAAAAAATATTTTTAGAAGTTATCGCGGGGATCATAAACTGAACTTTGTGGTATATGAAATGAAAGAGCAGTTAAAGCTACATATGCCCAGCAAGCGCCAAAAAGTAAAAATTTGTCCGGAATTACTGGAAAACCTGGAAGCGCAGCAGGTGGTTTATAAGTTAAATTAATGCAAGCCTGTAACAATCGGGCAGGGATTGCAGCAAGCTACCGTGTAGCGCGAAAAGCCCGGTCATTCCCGAAGATGTAATCGAAGGGAAAGAGCCCGCCAGATAATTATTGACAATCAGCGTATAACGAAATCCAATATTGGGGATGTAAGGTTTCCGAAAATAAATGACTACTTTTACGTATTGATTTTAAATTACTAGAAAAATAACGATTATGGCTATTGAAATAACAGACGCAAACTTTGAAGAAACAGTTTTAAAAAGTGATAAACCGGTAATGGTAGATTTTTGGGCAGCATGGTGCGGGCCTTGTAGAATGGTAGGACCGGTAATCGAAGAGCTTAGCGGTGAGTATGAAGGAAAAGCAGTGGTAGGAAAACTTGATGTAGATGCCAACCAGGAATTTGCTGCTAAATACGGAGTTAGAAATATCCCTACCGTACTTATTTTCCAAAACGGAGAAGTAGTAGGACGTCAGGTAGGTGTTGCTCCTAAAAACACATATGCTGATGCTTTAAACGAGCTTTTATAATCAAAACAAATTTTGAATAATACGGAACCCGGCTTTTGCCGGGTTTTTTGTTTTTTGAATTTAGGCTAGTATCGAGATCACTTGGCCGTTAGAAGATAGAGTAGAGGATCAGGAATCAAGAGCCATGAGAAAATGTTGAATTTTTAATGTTGAATGTTGAATGACTTTATACTGTATAATGTACTAAAGAAAGCTTCTCGATAGAACATCTTTTGAACCTTGAAGTATTTAGCGACGGATGAGTGATTGCAACGAAGGAACAATCGTATCGAAGCCATAGTGGTAAACTGGAGAAACCTTTTATTTGGTTGAGATTTCTCGGCTTCATTCCATTGCGCTCGAAATGACAGCGGAATTGAAGCAGAACTATTAATTTTTAATGTTGAATGTTGAATTTTTTGCGCTAAAAGCTTTTATGACTAAGACTGAAATAAGTTGCCCTTTTTCTTAAACTTTTAAACAATGGAAAAAGGTAAACAACGCCAGGTTTTTAGTGTTGAGCTAAAACTTGATTTAGTGAAAAAAATCGAACAGGGTGATCTCCGGGTTTTGGATGTCACCAATGTGTACGGAGTGAGTCGTACCGCCGTTTATAAATGGCTCAGAAAATATTCCGATCTTTACCGCAGCGAAACCAGGGTTATAGTGGAACAAAAAAGTATGAGCAAAAAGAACAAAGAA
>NZ_JBSXOK010000077.1:0-7791 GCF_056859415.1 Zunongwangia sp. L-65 | reverse complement strand
TAGATATCAAGGGGGAATCAATGAGGAAAAAACTTAAAAATAAATAGTAAATTTAACCACAGTAGAATCGATTTTGCGCACTTAGTTTGCTATGCTCACTTTCATCCGGCGCACGTGGTTCACTATGGCCGGCTCATCCAGCAAGGATCTTGTGTGGAAAAACACAACTTCTATTGGCTCAAGATATAAATGTTTCTGAAGGTTTTATCGGTAACTTAGAAAATTTAAAGCAGCCGAAGAAGCTGAACCTAAATTTGATTCATAAAATTACAGAGGGGTTAAACTTGAAATCTTATTCTGACTTATTACCGCAGGAAGTGGTGAAAAAAGATTATGTAAGAATTAAATTTGAAACTATAAGAATTCCTAAAGGAAAGGAAATTGATTCCAATGGTAATGTAGTCGAAAATTTAAAAATAACCTCATTTAAAGAAATTTCTCTTTCGGAAGTAAAGAAACTCAAAAGAGAAAAGAAGGAAGGCAAACATAAAGATTTGACTATTTATTAATTCGATATGTAAATCTTATGAATAACAGCGAATATCAGTCGCGCCATTGGTATTAGCGATTATTGCAAAACATATCTTTATATGCTTGCTTCATTAACTAAGCAATTTTTGAACTTAAATAGGGATAACTAAACAAGTTTAAATTAGGAATGCGACTATGGTCGGTTCAAAAATTACTTCCAGAATAGCGATTATAGCGTAACTACGAGCTATGTCAAAGTTTTTACTATTTTTACGGTAGACAGTGATGTCGGAAAAACCGTCAATCAAAAACATTACAATCGAGATCCGAAAACGTTCGATTTAAAGCAAAGTTGAATGCCTAGAACTGAATTTGTTGAATTAGTAAAAGAGATTAAAAAGAAAGGGAAAGGAAAAAAAATGACCAAAAGAGAATTTATTTGGTTATTCGATTTTTACGAAAAAAGGACAAGCGGAAATGTTTGGAGAATTAATGAATATTTGGAAAAACAAAAAATGGTGGTTGTTCCAAACTATCAAGGAGGATGGATTGATGATGAAGTTACACTCAAAGAAAAAGATAAAGCTAGAATTATAAATGGAGAAACATTTGAAGAAAAGTTTGATCCAATTAATAGATTGTCAGTTTTAAAAGCGGCTGCAAAAACTCCAATATCAATTTCTCGAGATGCTTCTCTAAAAAAAGCATATCATATTTTATGGAAACATGAATTCACTCAAGTTCCAATTATGAACAATGAAAGAGAGGTATTAGGTGTTGTTAGTTGGCAATCATTAGCAAAAGGACTTATAGCAGGTAAAGAATCCGATTGCGTGAAAGATTTCATGACAAATGATTTTGAAATAATAGATGATGAAACTCCTTTGTTTGATGCAATAAAATCCGTTATTAGAAGAGGTGTAGCTTTCGTGCGAGATAAAGAAAAGAAAATTAAAGGCCCGGTAACTCCTTCAGATTTAAGTGAAGAATTCATTGAGCAGATTGAGCCTTATATATTACTCGAACAAATAGAAAACTTTATTCGATTAATATTACATGACAAAATAATACTAGAAGATCTATTGAAATTATTAACTATAGAAGATGAAAATAGGAAAATAGAATCTATTAGTGATATGACCTTTGGCGAATATCTTCGAGTAATTGAAAATGACGAAATGTGGGACATTTTAAAGTTACCATTTGTCAAAGCAGACTTTACTAATGAATTAGATGAAATTCGAAAAATAAGGAATGGTGTGATGCATTTTCATCCTGATAAAATTTCAGAAGAAGATTTGATTCAACTTAGAAAAATGTCCAAATTCTTAATGGATTACAACGAGAATTGCTAATACTGAGTATTTAAAAATTTTAATTTCAATCTTAATCTTACATAAGATTAAATAAGAGGCATGAAATAAAGTATTAACCTCATGGACTACTCCAAATAATTTTAAAAGAGTTATTGCATCCTTATGGAAAAGTAGTTTTCAAACTTAAATTGTAATTAAATCATGTATCTATCAAACCTTAAACTATGGAATTTTAGAAAATTTGGTGACATTTCTTCAATTGACATGGACAAGCCAAATTTAAATTTGAATTTCACCACAGGAATAAATGTTCTTATAGGCGAAAATGACTCTGGAAAAAGTGCAATTATTGATTCAATAAAAATAACGCTAAAAACCCATAGTTTTGAATGGTTTAGGTTAGATTGGGATGATTTTTATGATGGTTCGGAGAGATTACGTATTGAATTAAGGTTTGATAATCTATCAGATGAAGAAGCGAAGAATTTTACAGAATGGTTAGGATGGATAGGAGAAGGAGATGAAGCAAAGCCGTTTCTACGGTTGATTTATGATGCTTCAAGAAATTTAAATGATCGATATATCTATCCAACTGAAATTAAAGCTGGGGTTGATGAGTCTGGGTACCAGCTTACAGCAGAGGCTAGAGAATATTTAAAAACTACTTATCTCAAACCACTAAGAGATGCTAAATCAGAGTTAATTCCTCGGAAGAATTCAAGATTAACGCAAATCCTTCAAGGTCATGAAGCTTTTAAAGGAAAGGGTGAAGATCATAGGTTAGTAAGCTTATTTAGAGATTTTAACGAGGAGGTAAAAAATTATTTTGTTGGAAAGAATAAAGAAGGTGAAGACCTTGAAGGTGAAGATTTAAAGGGTAGTGAATTAAAGAAAGAAATAGATAGGTTTATTGAAGCATTTTACGAGGCGAATAAGGAATCTAATTTTGGCGTACTCGGTAATAATCTTAAAAACATCTTAGAGAAACTCGAACTATCTATTAAGGATGAACTAAACCCTGGTTTAGGGACTTTGAATAGATTGTTTATGGCTTCAGAATTGCTTCACCTTCAAAAGAAAAATTGGAGTGGTTTAAGATTAGGATTGATTGAAGAACTAGAAGCTCACCTCCACCCACAAGCCCAAATGCAAATCATTGAGGCACTACAAAACGAAAAAAACATTCAATTAATCTTAACTACTCATAGTCCTAACCTTGCATCAAAACTAAATCTTGAGAACTTAATTATTTGTAATGACAATAATGCTTTTCCAATGGGAACTGCATATACAGAGTTAGATTCTGATAATTATAAGTTCCTAGAAAAATTTCTTGATACAACTAAAGCCAACCTGTTTTTCGCAAAGGGAGTTATTCTAGTAGAAGGTTGGGCAGAAGAAATATTAATTCCCAGCATAGCAAAGGCTATAGGGATAAATCTAACAGAAAAGGGTATCTCAATAGTAAATATTGGAAATACAGGATTCGACCATTACTCCAAGGTATACCTCAGGAAAGAAAAGCCGTATATGACAATTCCGGTAGCGGTAATCACAGATTCGGATATTAGAGAATATGAGAAAAATGGAGATGATTATGTGAAAAGAGATGATGAAACAATTCAAAATGAAACACAAGCAGCGATTGATTCAAACGATGCAAAATCTAAACAATGTATAAAGTATCACACTGCACCAAACTGGACCTTAGAGTATTCCTTATTTAAATCAACTAGTCTAAAGTCTACATTTCAAAGCGTATGCAAATCTATTCATACTGGAACAGATTGGAATACCGATTTTGAAAAGATGCTTGCTATTAAATTGATTGATAAGAACAGGAAGCTAAACAAAACGGAAGTCGCCTATAGATTAGCAACTGCTCTAGATGAAGACTTACAAAAGAAACCAGAGGAGCAGACAATAGTCATTGATACGGATAATGATGAAAGCATTAAATATCTAATTAAAGCCATAAGATATGCCGCAGGAAATTAATATAACAGATGCGGATATTGAATATGCAGAAAAAATTCTTTTACCAGAAGGATACAACTTTGATCCCGAAAGGAGATTGTTTATTCGTGATCTGAGCACCTTAGACTTACAAGCGGTACCTGGCAGTGGCAAAACAACCGCTCTACTTGCAAAACTGCTAATATTGGAAAGATATATGCCGTTACAAAGTGGACGTGGTGTATTAGTTATTTCGCACACCAATGCAGCCGTAGATGAGATAAAAGAGCGAATTGGTAAGCATTGCCCTAAACTTTTTACCTATCCAAATTTTGTTGGAACTATTCAAAGTTTTGTTGATGTATTCCTGGCAATTCCCTTCTATACTAACAAGTTCAAGAAAAAACCTTCAAGAATAGACTCTGAAATCTATGATGAGAGGTTAACTTATATCCTTGATAATCCGTGGCAGTACAGATTTGGGCTTTCTAATAATGATTTTCGTAAAATTCTTCATCTCATCAATGTAGATAAATCAATTTTCTACAAATATCGTTTAGACTCGAGCGAAGGCGAAGTCATTTTAATTAAAAGACTGAATGGGGATAAACTCGAGATAAAAAGGCCAAGAAGGGGACGAAATTATCAAGATTATACTGCTGAAGAGAAATCAAGCTTATATAGTTGGTTCAAAAGTCTGAAAACCCACCTGTTAAAGACTAAAGAAGTATTGCATTATGATGATGCTTATTTCCTAGCTAACCTTTCAATTTTAACAAACCCTACCATCATCACACTGTTACAGAACCGTTTCAAATTCGTTTTTGTTGATGAAATGCAAGACATGGATACCCATCAACATGATTTAATTGAGGCTGTTTTTCATTCAGACGAATCCACGCAATCAATAATTCAAAGAATTGGTGATAAAAACCAAGCTATTTACAGTGGAGGATCTGTACATCTTGAAAATATCTGGTCTGTCCGAGATAATGTGTTATTCCTCAATGGAAGTCACCGGTTAAGTCCTAGAATTGCTCAGTTAGTGCAAAATCTTGCATTAACACCAAATCCAGTTGAAGGGAGAAACCTTAATCCTGATGGTTCTACTATTGACATTAAGCCAACAATCTTTGTTTATAACGATGATACAATAGAACTTGTAATTCCTTCATTTGCCGAAAAAATTAAAGAATTACAAGCTTCTGATTCAATCCCATCGAACCCAACTCACAAGTTTATGGCAGTTGCTTGGAGAAAAGAACATGATGATGCCAACAAAATAGCACTATGTGATTATTGGCCACATTTTACAAAAGCCAGTTCTGGTCAACAAATAGATTTCAAAGTCCTTGAAGACTATGTTCTGTACTTTGATAAAGAGAAAAAAACTTTAGAATCCGTACGTAAAAACATTTTAAATGCACTTTTAAAAGTTCTTCGTTTAGAAAATATCTTAGATGAACATGACAGAGTTTACACAAAAAGAAAATTAATTAACTTCTTTAAAGCTCAAGGAAACAACGAGTACGAGAAATTGAAATTGAACCTTTATGAATGGTCAATCGGATGCATAAGAGGGAAAAGCTCTGAAACTATCACCGCAATTAGGGAGTATATTCCAACTTTTCTCTCTTTGTTTCAAACAGAGGTAGCTTCTTCAGCAAATTTCATAAATGGAGAATCTGAAGTCGATTTAGATGCGAATGAAGATGAACCTCATTTAAACACATTCGACTCTGATGGTATCAATATTGAGATCGGAACTGTACACTCAGCCAAAGGACAAACTCATACAGCGACCTTATACCTTGAAACATTTTACAACAGAGGTTATGGCAACTATGAATCAGAACGGTTGCGTAATCAGCTAAAAGGTGAAAATATTGTAGATACGCTTAACAGCAATGTCGGTGGAAAAGATAAAATTCGTCAGACTACAAAAATGGCTTATGTCGGTTTTTCACGACCTACTCATTTGCTATGTATTGCTATTCACAAAGACAGATTTGATTCGGTCCTATCTGATATGAATGGTGAAGATTGGGATATAATAGAACTTGAGATTATGAATTAAAATACAGATTGACACAAGTAGCATAACGCCAAAAGCACAAGCTAACTTACCAAAGAGTATATTTAAGAAGGTTTGAAAATAATAAAAGAAGCACAATAATAACAACTGTTTTTAAATTGCAAAAGATTCTAGACAAAATAGAGAAAGAGCAATTAGAAAAATTAAAGATCGAAATACTACAGGAGAATCCGAATTGTCCAGACGAATTAAAGCAATACTTAATGCAGGACGCCTATTCAATGATTGGAATGCGCGAACGAACACTCTCCAAAGAAATAGAGCAGCGCTGGAATGCTTTAGAAAGGGGACTTACAAAAATTGGCAGAACCCCTAAGGATTTTATTGAACAGATGGAGAACAATGAAAAATGATTTTAGAGAATTTGTTGCTAGTCTATGGATGTATTAGCGTATAGTAAAATAACTGGATTGTCTTTACGGCGCAAGATTTCTCGCTATGAAATTTTATAAATAACTTATATTATAAAGAAAATGATTCCAGATAGAATTTTTAAACAACTAAAACATGAATATGCCGGTTACAATAAATATTTAAACGGTCAGCAGTTGGAAAGAGGGTATAAGCCCGATTATGTCTTAAGAAATAAGAATGATTATATCATTTTAGAATCGGAAAATAATTCTAGTAGAAAGATGTATGTTGGCGGTATGATGAAGGCTGCACATTTTCTGCAAAATAAAAAAACTGGTATATTAATTTTTGTGATCAAGTTCAGAGATAATACAAAGCCAATATCTATCGCAAAGCATTTAAAGAGATATTTTAATTGGATTTATCAAAACACAAACCTACGAGAGGTATATATTATTGATATGGAAGACTATTATTGTGACGAATGTGTTTTATCGATAGATAGTGCAGATTTTCAAATCAAATCTCATAAAGTAGGGAATACGTAATAATTTTCTTCACCTAAAAAATTGCCACAAGGCTTGGATGTAGATTTTTTTCATACAACTTAGCTTTAAAATTATTTATTTAAATTTTTATATGTTATAAATACCGCCGATTAAATTCGGTAATAATGTGGTTTTTCCACATTATTTATGTGGTTTTTTTAAGAATGTAATTGGTTTGGTTAGGTTAAATTTCGAAACTGGGTGACTGCTCGAATTTTAATTAAATAACCTCTAAAGCTTATTTTATGACTAAAAAAAATACATTTTTAAAAATTGCTTCTATAGCAATTTTTTCGCTTTATTTTATTTCATGTAATGACGATCAAAATAATGTTGATGATCATTTAAACGAAATTGATTTGACTCAAGAGACTATCGCTATGATCGCAGATCTTGGATATGATACTGATAATATAATTCCTATTCAGAACGATGATAATACGTTGAGTTATTTAGTAGAGGGGGATATATTATTAACAGAAGATGATCTAGCAGTAAAGGAAGTTAAATCGGTTGTTGTAGCTAATGAAGAGCATTATAGTACAAGTCTCATACCTGAGTTTGGTAGTGTGCGTTCGGTAACGGATAGGAATACAGGGGAAATAATAATTACAAAAAGACAATCGCAGTTAATTGTTGTCATGGATAGAACATTGCCTAATGCTTGGTGGAATGCCTTGCAAATAGCGGCAAATAGGTACAACAGTTTAAATGATTTAAGGTTTAAGGTTGCAATTTATAAAAGTGAAGATCCTAATTGCCAAAGTCCCTGTATTAGAGTTCCAGATGCAGATATTTATATAACACGTGAGTTCGATGTAAGAAAAGGTAAAAAAGAAGGATTGCACAACAAAGAAAAAGCAGAAAATCAGTATATTTAAGTATCTAAATTTCAAATATTTAACTAATCTTCTGCTTATGATTTCTACTGATAAAATTACTGAAATTTTCTGTTTTATTGATGAGTTTCATCAAGAATTTGAACAAGCCCATCAAGGACATCTTCTTGAAGCTGATTGCAGCATCAAAAGAAGGAATAGAAAATCCAAAC